>JAFYMD010000004.1 GCA_017556785.1 Clostridia bacterium
ATTTTACAATCCTTTGAAGAAATGGAAGAACCGTTTGAAAAAAATCAAATTGGTTCCTCTGCCATGCCCTATAAACGGAATCCTATGCGCAGCGAGCGTATTTCTTCTTTGGCTCGTTATGTGATTGCCGATGCTATCAATCCTGCTATGACCGCAGGTACACAATGGTTTGAACGCACCTTGGACGATAGCGCAAATAAACGAATTTCGGTTGCCGAAGCCTTCTTGGCAATTGATTCTATTTTAAATATCTACATCAATGTTTCGGCAGGTTTGGTTGTTTACGACAAGGTTGTAAATCGCCGTGTAATGGAAAAACTTCCCTTTATGGCAACCGAAAACATTATGATGGAAAGTGTAAAACGTGGCGGCAACCGCCAAGAATTGCACGAAGCTTTGCGTGTGCATTCCCACGCTGCTGCGGCAAAAGTTAAGTTAGAAGGCGGTTCCAATGACCTAATTGACCGCATTGCACAAGATCCATTGTTCCCTTTGACCAAAGAAGATATTGTTGCTCATTTGGATCCCAAACTGTATGTTGGTCGTAGCGTTTCTCAAGTAAATGAATTTTTATCCGATATTGTTAACCCTGTGCTGAGCCGTTATGCCGGTGAAGCAATTGTTTCTGAATTAAAAGTGTAAGGAGCGACCACAATGAAAGAATTAGAATTAAAATATGGTTGCAACCCCAACCAAAAACCGTCTCGCATTTTTATGGAAGAGGGAGAATTACCGATTGAAATCCTGTGTGGTCGTCCCGGTTACATTAATTTCTTGGATGCATTTAACGCATGGCAGTTGGTAAAAGAATTGAAAGAAGTTTTGGGGTTGCCTGCTGCAACATCATTTAAACACGTCAGCCCTACCTCGGCCGCTGTTGGCTTGCCTCTTTCCGATACTTTGAAAAAAGCCTGCTTTGTAGACGATATTGAGGGCTTGGATGAATCTCCCTTGGCTTGCGCTTATGCTCGTGCCCGTGGTACCGACCGTATGTGCTCCTTCGGCGACTTTATCGCCCTTTCGGACGTTTGCGACGTTACTACCGCAAAATTGATTCAACGCGAAATTTCCGATGGTGTAATTGCTCCCGGTTATGAACCGGAGGCATTGGAAATTTTAAAATCCAAACGCAAAGGCAATTACAACGTAATTGCCATTGACCCCAACTATGTTCCCGAAGAAACCGAACGGAAACAAGTATACGGCATTACCTTTGAACAAGGTCGCAACAACTTTGAAATCAATCGTGAATTGCTTTCCAACATTGTGACCGACAACAAAGATTTGTCCGATGCCGCCGCTCGTGATCTGATTGTGGCATTGATTACCTTGAAATACACCCAATCCAACTCGGTTTGCTATGCTGTAGACGGTCAAGCCATTGGAGTAGGGGCAGGACAACAATCTCGTATCCATTGCACTCGTCTGGCAGGCGGAAAAGCCGACACTTGGCACTTACGTCAACATGAAAAAGTGCTCAATTTGCCTTTCTTGCCAACTTTGGGTCGTGCTGACCGCGATAATGTGATCGATGGTTATATTAACCAAAATGAAGAAGATGTTTGTGCCGACGGCAATTGGCAAAAATACTTCAGCAAACAACCAGCACCCATTACCATGGATGAACAGAAAGCATATCTTTCCACCATCAGCGGTGTTGCTTTGGGGTCGGATGCTTTCTTCCCCTTTGACGATAACATAGAACGTGCCAAACGCAGCGGTGTTTCTTACATTGCCGAACCCGGTGGCTCCATTCGTGACGATGTAGTAATCGGTTGCTGCAACAAATATAACATGGTAATGTCCTTCACAGGCATGCGTTTGTTCCATCACTAATCATACATTATAAGGAGAATATATATTATGAGTTTCTTTGATAAATTGATTGATTTTGACCCCGAAGTTGCTTCTGCTTGCAACGAAGAATTGACCCGTCAACGCCACAACATTGAATTGATTGCTTCTGAAAACATTGTTTCTGAAGCCGTTTTGATGGCCGCAGGTACTGTACTGACCAACAAATATGCCGAAGGTTACCCCGGCAAACGTTACTATGGTGGTTGCGAAAAGGTTGACATTGTAGAAAACATCGCCCGTGACCGTGCTTGCAAATTGTTTGGTGCCGATCACGCCAACGTGCAACCCCATAGCGGTGCCAGCGCCAACTTGGCTGTTTTCTTTGGTCTTTTGGAAAAAGGTGACACCGTAATGGGCTTGAACCTTGCTCACGGCGGTCACTTGTCTCACGGTTCTCCTGTTAACATTTCGGGTAAATACTTTAACATTGTTCCTTATGGTGTAGCAGATGATACCGAAGTGTTGGATTATGACGATATGCTTCGTATTGCCAAAGAATGCAAACCCAAAATGATTATTGCAGGTGCCAGCGCCTATTCTCGTACCATTGATTTTGCTAAAATCCGTGAAATCTGTGACGAAGTTGGTGCTTACTACCTGGTAGATATGGCTCACATTGCCGGTTTGGTTGCCGCAGGCTTGCATCCCAGCCCCGTGCCTTATGCCGACGTTGTTACCACCACCACCCACAAAACCTTGCGTGGTCCTCGTGGTGGCCTTATCTTGTGCAAAGAACAATTTGCCAAACAAATCGACAAGGCTATTTTCCCCGGTATTTAAGGCGGTCCTTTAATGCACATCATCGCCGCAAAAGCCGTTGCTTTCGGTGAAGCTTTGAAACCTGAATTTAAAGAATATCAACAACAAATCGTGAAGAACGCTGCTGTTTTGTCCGAAGAACTGACAAAACAAGGCTTCCGTGTTGTTTCGGGCGGTACCGACAACCACTTGATGCTTCTTGACCTGCAACCCTTTGGCATTACCGGTAAAGAAATGGAAGCTCGTTTAGACAGCGTTCATATCACCGTAAATAAAAACACCATTCCCAACGATCCTCAAAGCCCCTTTGTTACCAGCGGTATCCGCGTAGGTACTCCTGCGGTTACCAGCCGTGGCTTTAAAGAAGCGGAAATGATTAAAATTGCCGCTTGGATGAAAGAAATTGCGGCCAATTACGAAGAATCCAAAGACCGCATCAGCGCCGAAGTTATGGCTTTGTGCGAAAACTTCCCCATTTACGAATAATTGAAACATCGGGTGGCGAAAAGCAAAATTTTTCGCCGCCCATAACTGCTTATTACAGAGGTGGACTTATGAAACTGATGGTAGTCGGCGGTGGCGGCCGTGAACATGCCATTATTAAAAAGTTAAAACAAAATCCAACAGTAACCGAAATTTTTGCCTTGCCCGGCAACGGTGGTATTGCCGCTGATGCCACTTGTGTAAATATCGGTGCCAAAGATATTGAAAAAATCGTAGCTTTTGCTACCGAAAACGCCATTGATTATGCCGTGGTTGCTCCCGATGACCCCTTGGTACTCGGTTGTGTGGATGCTTTAAACGCGGTTGGTATTCCTTGTTTTGGCCCCGATGCCAAAGCCGCAATTATTGAAGGCAGCAAGGTGTTTTCCAAAAATTTAATGAAGAAATACAATATTCCCACCGCGACTTACGAGGTATTTGATGACCCTGCAAAAGCGGCTGAATATTTACAAACCGCTCCCATTCCCACCGTTATTAAAGCTGACGGTCTTGCTTTGGGCAAGGGGGTTGTTATTGCTACCACTCGTGAAGATGCCTTGGATGCCGTTCGTTCCATGATGGAAGATAAGGTGTTTGGCGAAAGCGGTAACCAAATCGTGGTAGAAGAATTTTTGACCGGCCCCGAAGTTTCGGTGCTCGCATTTACCGACGGTGAAACGGTTGTGCCTATGGTTTCTTCCATGGACCACAAGCGGGCAGGGGATGGCGATACCGGTCTTAACACCGGTGGTATGGGTACGATTGCTCCCAATCCTTATTACACCGCCGACGTTGCTAAGGTTTGTATGGAAACCATTTTCATTCCTACCATCAACGCCATGAAAGCCGAAGGTCGCCCCTTTAAAGGTTGCTTGTATTTTGGCTTGATGTTAACCCCCAACGGCCCTAAGGTAATCGAATATAACTGCCGTTTTGGTGACCCCGAAACCCAAGTTGTTTTGCCTTTGATGGAAACCGACTTGTTAGAAGCTATGATGGCTACCACCAACGGTACTTTAAAAGATACCGACATTCGTTTTTCAAGCGGCTCAGCTTGTTGTGTGGTTATGGCATCTAACGGATACCCCGGTAAATATGAAACCGGCTTTGAAATGACCATTCCCGCTAATTTAGATGGGGAAGTATATGTAGCAGGTGCTAAAATCATAGACGGTAAATTGTGCACCGGCGGTGGTCGTGTACTTGGTGCTGTTGCCACCGCCGACAACCTTGCTGACGCTGTTTTGAAAGCCTACGGCTTGGTACCTAAGATTCATTTTGACAATGCTTACTATCGCCACGATATTGGCAAACGGGCATTGGATGCAGGAAAGGAATAAGAACGCATTATGGTATATCGCATTTATGTTGAAAAAAAGGCAGAACTCGCCCACGAAGCCAATGCTCTGCTTTCGGATGTTAAAACTTTTTTGGGAATTTCTTCTCTTGAAAAAGTGCGTCTTTTCAATCGTTACGATGTGGAAAACATTGAAAAGGATTTATATGATTACGCCAAAACCACCGTGTTTTCCGAACCTCAGTTGGATGTGATCTCCGATGAAATCCCCACCGATGCCTCGGTTACTTTTGCTGTGGAATATTTACCCGGTCAGTTTGACCAACGTGCCGACTCTGCCGCACAATGTATTCAAATCATCTCTCGTGGTGAACGGCCTTTGGTACGTACTGCAAAGGTATATTTGTTGTATGGTGATTTGACTGCAGAGCAAGTAGCACAAATCAAAAAATACGTAATCAACCCCGTGGAATCTCGTGAAGCTTCTTTGGAACTTGCCGAAACTTTGCAAATGGTTTACGATTTGCCGACCACAGTTGAAACTTTAAACGGTTTTTGCAAGTTGGATGCCGCAGGTCTTGCTGATTTTGTAAAGCAATATGGTCTTGCTATGGACAACGACGATATTGCTTTTTGCCAACAATACTTTTTAAGCGAACAACGGGATCCTACCATCACCGAAATTCGCATGATTGACACCTATTGGTCTGACCACTGCCGTCATACCACTTTCCTTACTACCATTGACAATGTAACCTTTGAAGACGAATTGCTTCAAAATGCTTACAACGATTACTTGGCTACCCGTAAAGAATTGGGTCGTACCAAGCCCATCAACTTAATGGATATTGGTACTTTGGCTGCCAAATATCTTAAATCCATCGGCAAACTGGACAAACTGGATGAATCGGAAGAAATCAATGCTTGTAC
>JAFYMD010000155.1 GCA_017556785.1 Clostridia bacterium
ATTGTAAAACGAAAAAATTCTCCCGCCCTGATTCATACCGCCTGTGTGCAAGCCTTTGGGAAATTGCCCTTTACGCTAAAAGACCTGCAGGTAGATCTGCTGAGCGTAAGCGGGCACAAAATCCATGCGCCCAAAGGGGTAGGGGCGTTGTATATTCGCAAAGGGGTTCGCGTTTTGCCCCAAACCTACGGCGGCGGACAGGAAAACGGCTTGCGATCGGGTACGGTGGCAACCTCGCAAATTGCCGCTTTGGCGGCGGCGGTGGCAGAAATGCCCGATCCCAAAATCGCGGTGGACCAGGCAAACAGCTTAAAAGAACTGCTATTACAAGGCGTGGAACAACTGGACGGGGTGCAGGTCAACAGTCCTAAAAGCGGGTCACCCTTTATTACCAATCTGTCGGTACCGGGAATCCCCTCTGAGGTTATGATTCGGGCGTTGGAAGCCGAAGACGTCTACGTTTCGGGCGGTAGTGCTTGCGCCAAGGGGGCGCGCAGTCACGTGCTCACCGCGCAAGGGGTGTCTCCCAAGGCCATTGACAGCGCATTGCGTGTGAGTTTTTCTCATCATACTACCGCCGATGAAATTCAGCAATTTTTGGCGGCATTTCAAAACGCTTGCCGTATTTTGCATAGAAAACGATAAAGGAATTGAATTATGAAAGAAATTATTTTAATTAAAAATGGCGAGATTGCGCTAAAAGGGCTTAACCGCAGTATTTTTGAAGATGCGCTTATGAAAAACCTTCGGCATCGATTAAAACCCTTGGGAACTTTAAAGATTAAAAAAGCACAATCTACTAAGGTGATTGCTCCCACCGACGATTCCTTTGATTTTGAAGAAGCGGTGCGCCGTGTGGGGCAAACCTTTGGTGTTTCGGCTTTTTCCCGCGCTTGCGTGGCAGAAAAAACGGTGGAAGATATCAAAGCCAAGGCAGGAGAGTACCTTGCCGACCAATTGCGAGGTGCTAAAACCTTTAAGGTGGAGTGCAAGCGCTCTGACAAATCGTTTCCCTTGAAATCTCCCGAGCTGGCACGGGAGTTGGGCGGGTATTTGCTCAGCAAATTCCCTCACTTGAAGGTAGACGTGCATAACCCCGAGGTGTTGGTTATGGCAGAGGTGCGGGACTTTAACGCCTACGTCCACGGCAATCAAATTCCCGGTGCGGGCGGTATGCCCGTGGGTACTGCCGGTAAAGCGGCGGTGCTCATTTCGGGTGGGATCGACTCGCCTGTTGCCGCGTACATGATGGCTCGTCGCGGCATTGGTCTTACGGCCATTCATTTTGTCAGCCCGCCTTATACCGGCCCCAGAGCCGAACAAAAGGTGCGAGATCTGTTGACCATTGTTTCTCGTTATGCGGGACGAATCAATTTCTTTATTGTTCCCTTTACCGAAACTCAGCTTGCCATTGGTGACCATTGTCCCGAAGAATTGTTTACGGTAATTATGCGGCGATTTATGATGCGTTGCGCCCAAATCATTGCCAAGCGGGAAAAATGCAAAGCCTTAATTACCGGTGAAAGCGTGGGGCAGGTGGCAAGCCAAACCTTAGACGCTATTGTGTGCACCGACAAAGTGTGTGAAATGCCGGTGTTCCGTCCGCTGATTGGTAGTGACAAAGAAGAAATTATTCGTGTTTCCCGTGCCATCGGAACGTTTGAAACGTCGATTTTACCATACGAAGATTGTTGTACCGTGTTTACCCCAAAACATCCCAAAACCAAACCCAATTTGGAGTTGATCGAAAAAGCCGAAGCGGCATTGGATATCGACGGTTTGGTTGAGCGGGCGGTGGAAAACACCTTGTTTGAAGTAATAAAATAATGTGCCGAAAGGAGGCAAAATCATGAATGCCGAAATTATTTCGGTGGGTGCTGAAGTCATAAGCGGTGACGTTAGCAATACCGATGCGTCTTACCTTTCCCAACGGCTTGGTCGCTTGGGAATTACCGTCACACGCCATACTGCGATTGACGACAAAAAAGAAAGCATTACCGAAGCATTGGCAGCGGCTGTAGCCCGCAGTCCCATCATCATATTTACCGGCGGCTTGGGACCCACCAACGACGACATGACCAAAGAAGTGATTTGCCGAGCGGTAGGTCTGGAACTTTCGGAAAATACCGACAGTATGAGTCGTTTGCTGAAATATTTTGAAGCAAAAGGGGAAGAAATGCCTGCTTCCAACCGCAAGCAAGCCATGTTCCCCGAAAATGCCATTGTGTTCGAAAATCCCATTGGCACCGCCGACGGTTGTGCCATAGAATCGGGGAATCAATGCATTATTATGTTGCCCGGTCCCCCCAAGGAATTAGAGGCCATGTTTGAGCACAAGGTAGAGGAATATCTAATGGGAAAAACCGACACCAAAATGGTTTGCAAAACCCTAAAGGTATTTGGTGTGGGTGAGTCCAAAATCGCGGAAAAAATCGAAGACCTAACCTGTTTAAACGACCCCGTAGTAGCCACTTATGTAGGCAAAGGGGACGTGCGTGTTAAAATTACCTCTACCGGCGAGGATTTGGCGGTTTGTGAGCAACGGTGCGAGGTAACAGCCAACGCCATTGCTCATCGCTTGGGAAATGCCGTATATGCCAGAGAAAACGTTTCTTTGCAAGAAACGGTAGTCTCCTTGCTGTTGCAACAAGGAAAAAAGATTGCCACCGCCGAGTCTTGTACCGCGGGGATGTTGTCCGAAACCTTGACCGACGTACCGGGCGCTTCTCAAGTGTTTGAATTCGGGGTTTCTGCGTACGCAAACCGCGTGAAAAGCGAGGTGCTGGGCGTTCCCGAAGCCATGTTGAAAAAACACGGTGCGGTCAGCGCACAGGTGGCAGAAGCCATGGCAAAGGGTGCGGCCGTCAAAGGCAAAGCAGATTTGGGTATAGGAATTACCGGAATAGCGGGACCGGATGGCGGAACACCCGAAAAACCAGTTGGTACGGTGTTTATTTCGTTGTACGACGGTGCTCGTTGCTTTACTCGTAAGCTTAGTTGCAACCCCACCCATACCCGCGACAAGATTCGTACTACCGCTATGATGAATGCCCTTGACATGGTGCGTTTGTATTTGGTGGGCGACAGTAAATTTACGGCACCGTTGCCCCAAGAAACCAACGGCGGTAAAAAGAAAAAGAAGAAAAAATGGTGGCAAACCTTGATTCCCTTGAAAGGGGATCGCCCCATGGAAGTTGTTCGCAAGATCATCATGATCATCTGCTTGCTGGTGTTTATCGGTTCGGCGGCCTACATTGTGGACTACTATGTACAAAGTTATTCCAACCAACACCAACAAGAAGAATTGCGCAATATATTCCACCAAGCAGACGTTCCGTTAGAGGATCGATTTGCCGAGTTGAGAAAAATCAATTCTGACATTGTTGGGTGGTTGACCGTACCGGGTACCCAGTGCGACAACCCTGTGGTTCAATGCAAAGATAACGACAAGTATTTAGACACCACCTTTGAAGGGGAAAAGAGCAAATACGGTACGCTGTATGCCGATTATCGCAATACGTTTGTAGATCGCAGTCTGTCAGACAACACCATTATTTACGGACATCACATGAAAGATGGTCAAATGTTTGGCGAGTTAAAACAGTTCAGAGATTACGAGTTTTATAAACAGCATCCGGTGATCCAGTTTACGACTTCTTACGATCCCGAAATCGTACAATGGAAAATCGTGTCGATTTTCATTGCCAACACCACCTATTACGATGCAAGCGACGTGATCTTTAACTATACCACACCTCAATTTGACGGTGCGTTTGAGTTTAATCGTTTTGTTCATGAACTGCGTGAGCGTTCCTTTATTGACACGGGAGTAGACCTGAAGTACGGTGATAAATTGGTAACGCTGTCCACTTGCACCTATGAGTTTGACGACGCTCGTTTGGTCGTGGTTGCTCGCCGTGTGCGGGACGGAGAATCCCCCACGGTTGACCTTTCCAAAACAGGGGTGAACCCGGATGTGGTTACGCCCAAGGCGCTTAAGTATAACCGCTACAATACCGTGAAGCCTATGCCTTCTGATTCGGAATCACAACCGCAATCGGTGCCGTCCGCTCCCCAAACACCCGGTGAAAATTCACAACCTACAGAATCTCAACCGCAGGATCCGAATGAACCGTCGCAAGAGGGCTCTTCGTCAAATGACACACCCTCGACCGACCAACCGCCCGAATCGGATGCTCCGATTTCCGAAACACCCACCGACCCGATTCAGTGATTATGATTGAAAGTGAGGACGTATTATGGAACAAGAATTTACTCCTATCACCACCCAATCCGATAACGATCGAAAATTGTCTCCCAAAGAATTGCGTAAGGTGCGTCGCCATAGTGTCAAAGCGCGCCGTCGTCGCAAAAGAATCATTAGTTGGTTTTTAATTTTGGTATTGCTTGCGGTTGCGGCTGTACCGGCGTATCGGCATCTTTATCAACCTTGGCGAGCCGAATCGGTTTACAATACCACCCGCAATTTATATGGGCAGGTCGGTTCCGGTAAACTTTCCAAAGAATACAACGAATATTTTGGTGCGCTGTACGACATGAATCCCGACGTATACGGTTGGTTAATCGTTTCGAGCGATCAACCCGAAAACGGAATCGATCTTCATTTGCCGGTGGTTCAACCAAAAAAACACGACACGGCATTTTATCAAACCCATTTGTTCAATGAAGAATCCAATCCTTACGGTACGCCGTATTTTATGAACGAGTGCCAAACCGACCAAGCGATGTACAACACGGTGGTTTGTGCCAATCAACTGCTGTTTGGCGACTTGTTGGGATATCGCGAGTTGGACTTTTATAAAAATGCGCCTACCATGTTTATGGATACCTTGACCGACACGGTGATTTATAAAATCGTGGCTGTGGTGGAACTGTCCGACACGGAAGTAGCCGAATTGCCCAACAACGGATTTGAGACAGAAACAGCTTTTGAGACGTTTATCACGCAAATGGGGTATCGTTCCTTGTTGTATACAGGGGTTAAGGTCAATCAGTTTGACTCTTTGCTGACGGTAGTATGCGACAACGGCCCTGCCAATTTGGCGGTGATCTCGCGTGCGGTACGTCCCGACGAAGAGTATACCGTAGATACGTCAAAAGCCTACAAGAAAAACATGGGATTATTTGATTCTATGACCGATTGGGTAGAAACGGTTACCGATCTGGAAACCGACACCGATTTGACCGTAGAGGAAACTGTTCCCGGCAGTTCCGATCAAATCTTTGAAACGGTCGACCCATCGCTTCCCGAGCAAGAAGGTTCTTCCCAAGAAATTACCGATGAAAACAATGAGGATGACTCAGCTAATCAAGAGGATTCCAATCCGGATGAGGAATCCTCCGACAAAGAGTAGGTGACACCATGAAAATCGGCTTGATTACCGGTGCTTCTTCCGGTATGGGGTATGATTTTGCCCGCTTGCTTGACAAAGAGGAATTGGACGAATTGTGGGTGGTTGCTCGCCGAGCCGATCGCTTGGAACAACTGAAAACCCAATGCAAAACTCCCGTGCGGGTGATTGCCGCCGATTTGACCAAGCAAGAAGGAATCGTTCAGATCGCCGACTGCTTGCAAGCGCATGAGCCTCGCATTTCGTATCTGGTTAATTGCGCCGGATTTGGCAAATTTGGGGATTATACCGAAATCAGTTTGGAAAACCAACTGTCTATGATTGATCTAAACGTAAAAGCGTTGGTTTCGGTTACTCAAATGGCTTTGGGGTATATGGACAGGGGCGATCGCATTATTCAGTTGTGTTCCTCTTCTGCTTTTTTTCCGTTGCCTTATTTGAATGTATACGCTTCCACCAAGGCGTTTGTACAACATTACAGTTATGGTCTGGCAGAGGAATTAAAGCCACGCGGTATTACGGTAACGCAAGTGAGTCCCGGATGGGTACAAACCGAGTTTTTTGACGGCTCGCAAAACGATACTTCGATTCATGCACCGAAAAAGTATTCGCCTATGTATAGGTCGGAGCAGGTGGTAAGCCAAGCGATTCGAGATGCCAAAAAAGGAAAGAGTATTTCGGTGTGCGGTACTTTCGTTAAATTCCACCGATTGGCAGGTCGATTTGCACCCCGATGGTTTATGAAAAGCCAATGGCGCGCACGGCTGAAATAAAACAAATAATATCTCATAAAGGCGGTAAAACTTACCGCCTTTTATCTTGACATTTTTTGGTTTTGTTGTATAATAGAAAAGAATGTAGATTCTATACTACTCTATGGAGGATGAAACCTATGAAAAAAGTTCTCTGTATCGGTTCTGTGACCACCGACGTGATCATTAAACCGGTCGATCATTTGCCTACTCCCGGCGAATTGCAATATATTGACTCCTCGTCCATGTTTGTTGGCGGTTGTGCCACCAACGCTTCCATGGACTTGGCCAAGTTGGGGGTTCCCACCTCGATTTGTTGCAAATTGGGAAAAGACTTGTTCGGTAATTTTGTGTATGATACTTGCAAAGCTACCGGTGTAGACGTTTCCTATGCAATCTTCGACGAAAACGTGCAGACCACCACTTCTATCGTGTGCGTAAACTCCGCAGGGGAACGCTCCTTCCTGTATAACGGTGGTTCCACGTCTGCCTTAACTGTGGAAGAAATCCCCGATGCCGCGTTGGAAGATGCCGATATCGTGTTCTTGGCAGGTGCTCTTTTGAACCACAAGTTAGACGGTGAACCCGCTTCTCGTATGTTCAAAAAAGCCCGTGAAATGGGAAAATACACCGTTATGGATACTGCCTTTGACCCCACCGGTCGTTGGATGAGTGGTATCGAAGCCGCCTTGCCTTACTTGGATTTGTTTATGCCCAGTATCGAAGAAGCCGAACAAATCGCAGGTATTGAAGGAGATTTCGACGCGATTGCCGACGTGTTAATTGCCAAATGGGTTAAGAACGTCATCATCAAAGCAGGCAAAAAAGGCGCCTATATCCGCGAAGGTGGCAAAGAAGGGTACTTTGCTCCCACGTACTTGTCCATTAAACCCACCGATACCACCGGTGCCGGCGACTCGTTCTGCGCAGGCTTCTTGGCAGGTTTGGCGCAAGGGTTTGACTATAAAAAATCCGCTAAATTGGGCAATGCTGTCGGTACCCATTGCGTTATGGAATTGGGTGCTTCTACCGGCATTAAACCGTTGGCAGATATTTACAAATTTATGGAAGAACATACCGACGAAGTTCCGTTGGATGACTAATAAAGGAGATTACAATTATGAAACGTTCTGAAATTAATGCTATCATCAAAGACGCCATTGACTTTTTGGGCGAACACAAATTCCTCTTGCCTCCCTTCGCTTATTTCTCTCCTGAAGAATGGCAAGAAAAGAACCATGAATATGACGAAATCCGTAACAACGTTCTGGGTTGGGACATTACCGACTTTGGTAGCGGTGATTTCGACAAATGCGGTTTGTTCTTGTTCACCCTGCGTAATGGCAACATGTTCGACGACAACGACGAAAAAGTTTACGTCGAAAAGATCATGATCGTAAAAGAAAACCAAACCACTCCCTACCACTATCACTGGTACAAACAAGAAGATATTATCAACCGTGGCGGCGGTAACTTGATGATTAAAGTTTACGGCGCAGACGAAAACGACAACCTGTCTA
>JAFYMD010000156.1 GCA_017556785.1 Clostridia bacterium
AGGAAACAGCTACACCGCGGGATGTATTGCCACCGAGCAAGCCAACGTATTGAACTATCTTGCACGGCTGGATAAAACAAAAAATCCACAGATTCTCATTGTTCCGAAAGTCGACCGATAAAAAGCAAAACGCCTGCAATTGCAGGCGTTTTTTCTTTGTAAAACCTTATTGGATCTCCACCAGCCATTGACCGCTTCCCAAACGGCAGGCATACCGCCCGTTTTGGTAGACGGCTTCTGTTGCTTTTCCGTTGACAGTTACCGTATGTTGTGCGGGAGCAGGTACGGTCATATGCGCCACAGCGTTGGCAGGTACGGTAAGGGTCACCGACATGGTACAATTTTCCTCGGTGGTGTTAAAAGAAAGGGTAATCGGCCCTTTGACAGTGGGCGTTTTGATAGCACCGTATCGCAATCCTTACGGTTGCAGATCCACCGAAAATTCCTTAAATCCCGGCTTCAAGGGTCTGATGCCAAACACGCCTCGCACAATTGCCGCCCCGGCCGCCGATCCCCAAGGATGAGACCAAGTCATGTTCGGCTTGTTGACCACATTCCACGCTTCGGTGGTAATGGTAGCATCTAATTTGTCCAGCATATATGCCCAAGTGCGTGCCCCCTCGGAAACGTCGTCGCTAAGTAACAATTTGTTGGCGGCATCGCCTTTGGCGGCTTGATACAAGCCTTCCAACAAAAAGCGGGCGCCGTACACGCTCATGCGAATATCACCTTGGTCAGCAAGGTAGTTTGCCATGGCCTGTTGCATCACCGCAGAATCGTAAACTCCGGCATACAGAGCAAATGCCGTTGCATGTTGAGCGGCATGGGTCAACGGTTCGCCTTGGTCGGTCAAACCGTCGACAAAACAACCCCGCTCTTGGTCATATAGTTTTTCAATCATTGTTGATTTCAAAGCATCGGCCAATTGTTGATAATAGGTTGCATCTTCTTGCTTACCCAATACCTTGGCAAGATACGAAAGGTCGGCAAGCGCACGGTAATGCACGCTGTTAAGCACTGTATTGTATAAGGCTTGGTTGTATTCGTAGCCGTCACGTTCGCTCATGGGCCAGTCTACCAAAACGGCATCGGTCACATTGCCTGCCATGGTAATATTGCGAATCAATCCCACTTGGGCGTCATAGTACTGCCAATACAAATTTTGTTTCAGTAAGTGGTACCGTTGTTGCAACAGGGTATTGTCACCGGTATATTCATAATCGGCACGTGCCATTAAGATACAGTACAACACGTATTCTGCCGGCCACGTACGGTGGGTCAACAAGTAGTCGATACTCCAACGGGAAAGTGCGTGGCAATCCTGCACCCCTGCGGCAGTCAACATATTGATCAACACGTCACCTTCATAAGCACACCGCTCGCGGGATTGCGAGTCGACGTAAAGGTTTTGGTTGGTCGCTTTAATGGTATATTGACAAAGATCGTATATGGTATTTAGCAGTTCGCTGGAAGAAGTAAAATAAGCGGCGTTTTGGTCAAATTCGGTGCAATAGGCATTTCCTATCACCGTAATGTCGGCATCTTCCGGCAAACCGATGATTTCCACATAACGGAAGGTTTTCATACCAATTTCAGACAAGGAGTGGTTCCCCGCCACCAAATGCCACCGCTCCTCGTATACGTTGGTGGTGCGCATGGCATATTTCACATGACCGTCAGGGGCTATTTCTTCCCCAAACCGCAGGGTTACGTCGCAATCTTGAGCAAGGTCAGCGGTAAGCGTAATACCGCCAATGATCTCTTTGCCCAAATCCACAAATACGCTACCGTCTTCTTGGGTTTCATACCGTTGTGCAGCCATAGGCTCCTGTTTTACAATGGGGGCGGGATATGGTTTCAACACCATGTGTTTGTCCAACAAATTGCCTTTGTCGGCAGCGGGAGCAAATTCACCCTTGCAGGCAGGAGAATCCCATCCGTACGGATACTGCTGTCCGTCTATATTTTCAGCATGAGCAAAAAAGTAGTTGGTACCAATGGATTGATCGGGGCGAAATACCGCAGTAGCGTCGAACCCTTCAAAAGAAGAGGCATCGTCAAATACAACCGTCTTGTGGCCTTCGGCATCAAACACCGTAAGACGAGCGGCAAACAAATGATCGCTTGTGGTATAACATGCCGCACCAAAACAGTTCACGCCGACTTGCAAAGCAGGGGTAATGTCCATGGTTTCATAATACAACTCGATCTGCTCCCCTTGCCGACCATAGCGGGTGGGCCCCAAACCGACAAATTCTCCGTTGCAGGTTGCATGATACACGTATTGACGAATGGGTTCGGGAGAACGAGCCGTCACTTGCAACAACGCTTTGACCGGCAAATCGGATAAGGTGAATTCTTTTCGCAAAAAGCAAAAATCACACGGCGTAGCCGCCCAAACACCGCATGGATTCCATGCCTTGGGTGCTGTGGAAAAATACAGCGGAGCAGACCATTCGCTTTCCCCATAGTTGGTTTGAATCTGAATGCCGCAAACATACAATTGATCGTCGGTTAGGGCTTGGGACAATCCGTTTACCGAAATACCGCAGTTGTTGTCGGCAGGGAAAAATCCGCTGTCGAACAAAAAGGATTGCTGTTCCCAAGCTGACAGACTTGCGGCGACTGACACACGCACCGCTTGCAACACGGTACCATCCCCTTCATTTTCCATCAAAAAAGAAAAGGTCATTTGGTCAGCAGGTACCCCAAAGGGTTGCGATAACAAATTGATCTTAAGGTCATAGGGTTTAGACATAGGTAATACTCCCTTCCAAAAAAGGCAGTCCAAAATGAACTGCCTCAAGCAACTATTCGTCTTCGGTGATTTCCTCGATTTGCGACTGCGTGTCTTCCGTTTTTGACTTACGAGTCAATTTGGGTAATACCGACATGGCTACCACCGCCAACACACAAACACCGCCAATAATTAAGCCAATGATCAAGCCGGTGTCGGAATTGTCGCCGGTCAAAGGGTTGACGGTAAGAAATCGTAAAAGGGATAACATAAACTCGCTTCCTTTCAAAACATATGGGGATTGGTCTTGCTTTTTTTGCCATTTTCGTTATAATAACAGTATACACGAATCTCACAAAAAAAGCAAGGGGGAATCCTTGATTTATGAAGATCACAGGAATCATTGCAGAATATAATCCCTTTCATAATGGTCACGCATATCAAATACAAGCCGCAAGGGACAGCGGTGCCACCCACGTTGTTTGCATTATGTCGGGGAATTTTACCCAGCGGGGTGATTGTGCCGTCATGGACAAGTTGGCACGCACACGCTGTGCCTTAGAAAACGGTGCCGATTTGGTAATCGAGTTACCGGTTGCTTATGCGTTGGGCAACGCGTCGGTCTTTGCCAAGGGTGCGGTGGAAACGTTGGTAGCAACCGGGTGCATCGACGAACTGCATTTCGGCAGTGAATGCGGCGATATTCACGCCCTTATGGACACCGCCATGGCAATCGAATCCCTGGAATCCCGTCACTTGATCGACACAAAAGAAACTTCTGCCGCGGCGGCTCGTACCATCGCCTTGGCGGAAAACGGATATCATAAAGAAGCGGAAATCTTAGCCTCACCCAACAATCTTTTGGGGGTAGAATATCTTCTCGCTTTGCGGCGGCGGTATTCTCACACCCAACCCCAAACGATTTTGCGTGACGGTGCGGCTCACGACGGAACCGACAACTCCGAAACCATTTGTTCCGCATCACAACTGCGCAAGCTTTTAACAGAAGCACCCGAAACTGCGCTGCCTTTTGCGCCGGACGAAACCATGGCGATTTTTGCCGAACGAAAAAAAGAAGGGCAAGCCCCCATTCATCTAAAGCAATTAAACACCGCCCTGTTGTCACGGTTACGCATGGTAGATACCGGCTATTTAGCCAGAATTGCCGGGGTAAGCGAAGGATTGGAAAATCGGCTGTACGATGCCATACGTCACGCACGCAGTTATGAAGAAATTTGTACAGCGGTCAAAACCAAGCGGTATCCCTTGGCTCGCATTCGCCGTATTTTGCTGTGTGCCGCCATTGGCATAACTGCGGGAGACCAAGCTTTGGCACCTGCTTATATTCGGGTGTTGGGGCAAAATCAAAAAGGCAATGACGTTTTACGCATTATGCGGCAAACCGCAAAGATTCCTCTGATTTTGCGGTCGTCGGACGTAGCCAACCTTCCTGCCGAGGGAAAGCGGTTATTCCGTTTGGAAAATCTGGCTACCGACTTGTACACTATGGCGTTTTCCCCCATGGGAGAATGCGGAACCGAATACACACAAAATCTTTATAGCTACACCAAGGCGAAAAGCCTATGATAAACAAATGTAAAGCAGAATTGTCGTACTGTAAACTAAAGATTCTTGCTGTTTTCCCAAGAATGCGTATACTGGGAAACAAGAAAGGATGATCCATATGAATTTAGAAATTGCCAACCGACTGGTTGAATTACGAAAAAGTCATGGACTGTCTCAAGAAACTCTGGCGGAGCAGTTGGGCGTCAGTCGACAATCGGTATCCAAATGGGAACGAGGCGAGGCATCACCGGACCTGGTTAATCTCATGGCGTTGGCTGAAATCTATCAGGTTTCGCTGGATGATATCATTTACGGTGTCCACACCGAAACCACCGAAAAGAAAAAAGA
This sequence comes from Clostridia bacterium, assembly GCA_017556785.1. Lineage (GTDB taxonomy): Bacteria > Bacillota > Clostridia > Oscillospirales > Acutalibacteraceae > UMGS1484. Next base: position 4,652 of record JAFYMD010000156.1, read on the forward strand.
ACGGGTACACATCGGATTCGACGGAATTCACGTAGATACAGACAGAGAAAAGGTGCATATCAGCCGCAAAGGCATCCATATCGAAGATCAGAACAACAATATTCACATTCAACCGGGACACATTTTCAATGCCAAAACCGATCCATCCGATGTTGAGATTTCCATTCCCTTTCATCATCGTGACAGCCACCACCGTCGACACATCCTGCACCCAATTTATGTGTTTTTGGTGATTTTCGGCTTTTTTCTGTGGGGATTTTGGGGCGATGGATGGTATATCTCCTGGACCTTGTTTCTTACCATCCCTATTGTTACCTCCCTCATTGAAGCCATCGCGCGCCGCAACGCTTCCATTTTTGCCTATCCCGTTTTGGTAATCTTCGCTTACCTATTTGGCGGATTATTAATCGGCTGGTGGGGTACTGCCTGGATCTTATTCTTTACGATCCCGTTGTACTATCTATTGGTAAATCTACTAAAGAAAAGCAAATCATAAACCGACAAAGCACCCGATCTCCTATCGGGTGCTTTGTTCATTCTACCGTCCCTTGGCCTGCGCGGGTCACAACAGCCTGCACGTCGCAGGTAATGCGGCAAGTGTCTATGATGCTTCGCCAATGCTGTAGTTTTTTATAATAGGTTGGTTGCTGTTTCCGCAACGTTCTGGCAAAGTTAAACACGTCACATCCCTCGGTTAAAAACACCCGTTCTACCGTTTCCATCACCAACTGTTCTATTTCTTGCTCCAACATTTGTTCAAACCGATCCACTTGCTCCAAAACAATTCCTTCCGGCGTACCGGTCTCCATAACGTCACATTCCAACGACAAACAAACGTGAAAAACCGGATTTCCCTGTTCAATGGTCGCGCAAATCGTTGCTTTCGCGTTTTTCATATTTAAGGTATGGGGCGTTTCCATAAATGTAAAAACAAATGCACGATCATCGTAATACTCTTGCAACCAATTGTAAACCCACTTGTGCCTTTCACTCATGGCATAGTGCGGCTTTTGTTCGCGAAAGCAAAGTACCCCGTTTAATTTGGGGTATTGTTTTTTATTGGCTTGTACGGTTTGCAAAATCGGCAACGACACGTCGCCGTCTTGCCCCAGCAAGCGCGCGCCCACGGTCATTAATTCCCCGCTGAAGGGCGTTGCATCCGACTTGCCGTAATGCAACAAATTGGACAACACTTGCGCCGGCATATTGACCCCTTCTTTTTCTATATAAAACATCTCGTCTGCCTTTCCCATGGAAACGGCCAGGCAAACGTTGGTACTCATTTCGCTGCTTCGAATGAAATATTCCAATCCGTTCCACGCACCGTTTTTTAAACTTTCATAGGAAAACACAACCACTTTTGTGTCGGAATAATAGGAGCGTTTTCCCGTGTTTTCATCGATCAACCGTAACGCTTCGTACACCGTATCTCCGCTTGCGGAAAACAGTTGGTATTCGCTTTTTCCCGAACTGCCTGCCAAAGGAGAATATACTTGCAAGGTCACCCGATACCGTTGATCGGAAAAATCCACCGCAACGCCTTCAACGATAAGTTTTTCTTTGAGGGGTTCGGTATCACACCCGCACAGCGACAGCGTTAATCCCAAACAAAGAACCATACACCAAGCTCTTTTCATACTACACCTTCTTTTTTATCGTTCCAAGCAATGCCAGCAATAGCGGAATCACCAACAAAAACACGCCAATTATCACCAAAGTACCCGAAACAGAAAAATTCAGTTGCGCCTTTTTGACCGTTTCGGAACTCAAAGCAGCGGCTACGATCCCGATTGCCGTAAACCCACAAAGAGAAAGCGTACGATATCTTGTGGGAATCAAATAACGAAAACACTGACCGCACAAATAAAGATACATTGCCGATTTTACGTATACACCAACAATCCAAACCGACGCTTCCAAAGCCGACAAGTTGGTCAACTCCCCTACCCGAGCGATTCCCGCCACCGAATAAAAAGGAAACAACTGCAAATTGGCATATTCTCCCAACACCGCTACCACCGTGAACAGAACGCCAAACAAAACAACAGGCGCCAAAAATGCATAGCACAAATAGGTTCGTTTTATATTCCCCTTTACCATAGGTGCCAACATCAAAATCATGCTGAGTTCCAACGAATTGGAAACCATAAGCATAAGTGACCGCCCTACTTCATGCCAGCCGTCGTAAAACGGCGAATAGATGTTTAGAGAATCAAAGCGAGGAACCAATGCAACAATAATAAATCCCACGGCAACGATACTGACCACGGCAAACACGGCACCGGTTCGCACGATTGCCTGTACGCCTTTGACCGCCGCAAAGCAAAC
>JAFYMD010000157.1 GCA_017556785.1 Clostridia bacterium
CCACCCTTGCCATTGATACCGCCACCCGTTACGAAGGGGGCGGCTCGGTAAAACTGAACTACACCCTTTCTTCCATCGGTAGCGCCAGCGCAGTTGCCACCTTTGGACAATACCTGATGCCCTTTAACCTTGGCTCTTACCAAACCGTTTCGGTTATGGTGAAAAATCCCGATTCCCGCGACAAGACCATGCAACTGCTGGTGGGGATTGCAGGCACCAACGATTTGTGGACTCTTTCTTCTGCCAATAACACCGGTGCATACCAAGTCACCGTTCCTGCTAACTCCGATTTCACCCGCTACACCTTTGTGGTAGCAGATGCCCAAGGAGTAACCACCAACGCCGCTTATAACCCCTCCAAAATTACCCGCATGGATATTTCCGTTGCCGACTCTACCTCGGGTACCATCTATGTGGACGATGTGACCGTTGGCACCGCTGAAGTGGATTTGCCCCCCTTCACCTCTTACACCGACAGTTTGGTTCCCATCTTCCACGTAGGTCTTTCCTCCGGCACCTCCTCCGATACCAACTGGGGGGACTACCGCTATATCGGGCAAGAATTCATTCCCGAAACCAACTCCATCAGCGGTGTGAAATTGCCCCTGAATTTGACCAGCGGAAAAGCCACCCTACACTTGGAAATCCGCTCCAGCATTAACGGAACCGCCATTGCTTCTACCGACGTGCAACTGCAAAGTCAAGGCAACGGCATGTATTGGTACGATATTCCCTTCCAAAAAGAGGTGTCGCTGAAAGCCTATCGTCCCTATTATTTCGTTTATTATCTCACCGCACGGGATGCCTCTTCGGTATGTATCACCTACGGCCGTGACTTAGGAATCAACAACGCTACTCATCTTGGCTATGCTTGGCTCATGGCAAATGGTGGTACTCCCACCTTGGATTCCTTGTCTAACCAACTGCAATTCGGCTTCCAACTGCTCACCGAACCGGTTGCTAACCAAGAAGAATTGGACAAAGCCGCCGCTAAAGTGGTACAAGACCAAATTGCCGCTTTGAACGTGCAATCCTTAGACGATAAGGCAAGTGTGGAAGCCGCTCGCAAGGCTTACAATGCACTTACCGCTGCTCAAAAGGAATATGTAACTAACCTTTCCAAACTGACCTCGGCAGAATCCAAGATTGCCGAATTGGAACAAATCGAAGTCGACAAAGCCGCCGCTAAAGTGGTACAAGACCAAATCGCCGCTTTGAACGTACAATCCTTAGACGATAAGGCAAACGTGGAAGCCGCTCGCAAGGCTTACAATGCACTTACCGCTGCTCAAAAGGAATATGTAACTAACCTTTCCAAACTGACCTCGGCAGAATCCAAGATTACCGAGCTGGAACAAATTGAAGCCGACAAAGCCGCCGCTAAGGTAGTGCAAAATCAAATTGCCGCTTTGAACGTACAATCCTTAGACGATAAAGCAAGTGTGGAAGCCGCTCGCAAGGCTTACAATGCACTTACCGCTGCTCAACAGGCTTACGTAACCAACCTTAACACCTTGAAAGCCGCCGAAGCAGAGATTCTTCGTCTGGAGCAATTGCCTCCCTACGGTGATGTGGACGGTGACGGCAACATCACCGCCGCCGACGCTTTGGAAGTTCTCAAAGCGGTGGTTGGGAACGTAACTCTCACCGCCGACCAAGAGGTTCTTGCCGACGTAGACGGTGACGGCAAAGTTTCTTCTGCTGATGCTTTGTATATCCTGAAAAAAGTGGTAAACATAATCGACAAATTCCCCGTGGAACAATAATTAACAATATGGCAACAACGCAAAAGGCAGGTCTTTTGACCTGCCTTCATCTTTACCAATCGGGGATTGATTAGAACGATACAAGGAGGCAGGCATCTTTGCCAACGCATCGTTACAAGCACCACTTTTGCAAGAATATTGCCGTTTGGACGATGCCGTCCAAGCCATGATGAAAACCGTGTTTGACAAACTGGGCTTATCGGCACGGGTATACGATCGTATTTTGAAGGTCTCACGCACCATCGCCGACCTGGAAGGGTGCGAAATCATTCATCAAGACCACATTGCCCCGTCCATTATCATCCCTTTGGTGATCCTTGCACACCAAAAAAAGAGAAAAAAGCAAGATTCTGGTGAATGAATCGATGATCCAAAAAATAAAGCAGGTGACATTCGGGCTTTTGTATTTTCTTTAACATATTACAAACTAAAATCTTCGGCAGAAAAATCGGTCATCGTTGCACGAGGCTGTTGCGGAACACGTTTCAATGGATCATACACATATTTTTTACAAAGATAGTCGGTTTCTACGATTCCTTTTTTGGGGCAAAGAACCACCGTTTGATCAGAAGATAATTGACCATGTTCACAATAGCGGCAAGCCTTGCGGTATTCTTGCTCAACATATTCTTGGTTTTTCATTTTTTACACTCCTTTTTGGTTCCCGTCTGCAGGGAATACAAAAATATCATACAGGTAATCATTAAACCGATGGCAGGCAACCACGAGACCTCTGCTTTGGCGGTGGCTGTTTCAATTGCCATGGTCGAAACCGCGTTGGGAAACGCCAAACAGAAAGCATGCGCCGTCATATAACTCAACAATCCCTGTAATACCCGCACCCAACTATAGCGGCTGTACGACGGCAACAGTTCACCTGCCAGTCCTTTGATCTGCCAATGAGCAGAGATACCGCCAAATCCCAACACCGCCGCCAATACGGGTAGACCATAGCGAGACATAACAACACAACCGTTTGTTACTTCTAATATGCCCGCAACCCAATCCGAAATGCCAACAGGAAGGGACAGCAACGGCAAAAAACCGATCACCACACGAAACAGCACCACCATGCCGCAAATCTGCAACATCACTTGGCAAGCAGAGGCGACGCCCTCGGTGAAGTGCATGGATTGAACTGACAAGGGAGACAGCGTAGCCGCTGATTTTACTTGTTTCACGCGACAACCAACAACGGTAATCACCAACGAAGCAATGATACACGATCCCCACAAAAGCACCCCCGAATAGGCGGAGTTCAGCAAACCGCCACCTACAGCGGTAATCACAAACGCGGGAGAAGGCACAAACAAAAAACAGGTAAGTCTCTTTGCTTGTTCTTCTGTTATCATTCCTTGCGCCAACAATTGTTTCAAGGCAACTGCGCCCATGGGGTACCCACCAATCACAGCCATAAGCCATGCGGTACCTCCTTGCCAATAACTTCCCAACAACAATCGGAACAACGGTTTTCCGTACCGCGTTAACCAACCGATTCCCGATGAGGTCATAAGCCATTGACACAAACATAGAAACACAAACAACGACGGTATAACAACTTGCCCACACAGCATAAGACCTTGCACAGCACTATTGCGTGCCTCTTGTGAAAAGATCAGAAAAAGTCCGCATCCCGCCAAAATGAACAACGTAACCATCAGCTGTTTTCCTTGCTGAATCACATAATACTTCATGGACAATCACCCATAAATACTATGTAACAACCAAATAATTTATGCGTTACAAGCTCGTTGATAACAAGTAAGCATATACAAAGCATCTTCTGCCTGCGTACCGGATGATTCACACACAATAATGGGGGAAAGTCCTTTTCTGGCAATCAACTCTGCCAACGGCTCAAATTCGGGACCGTAAATCCCATCCTCGAAGGTAAGATGTCGCTTTTCGCCACCGTCGGTATACTCAATCTTGGAAAAGTGAGAATGGAACATCGACATACGGTCGTACCCCAACGCTTGTTGCGTTTGGTCAAGCACGCGAGAGAATGCATCGGCGGAATTGACACATCCATGCGTACGGGCATTTAAATGGCCAAAGTCAATACACGGTAAAAACCGTTCATCTACCCCGCACATGGTCAGTACTTCTTCCAACGTTCCAAGTTGGTTGATTTTCCCCATGGTTTCGGGGCAAATATGAACATGAGACATTCCATTTTCATCCAAACAGATTTGTGCTTTTTTCAAAGTCTCGCAAGCAAGAGCGGTTGCATCTGCTCGCGAAAGCCCACCAAGTCCCCCGGGATGTACCACGATACGGTCGCCACCCATTTGCGCCACCGCTTTGGCCGACTGTAAAATATAGTTAACCGAATTGTTTCGTTTTTCTTCCTCTTTGGAGGCCAAAGATATGTAATAGGGTGCATGCAACGAAATCCCGATTTGGTGTTGTGCCGCTTTTTCTCCCAATTGCGTTGCCTTTTCCTCACTAATATTAACACCGCGACCACATTGGTATTCAAACCATGTCAATCCCATGTTTTTTAAATAGCCGGGCACCTGTAAGCTGGTTTTGTAGCCTTGTTCTTTGAAACTATCTCCCGTGCCGGCCGGGCCGAATTTGGCATTATTCATTGTGATTGCTCCTTTTTATACCGTTTTAGCAACGGTCTTTCCAAACAACGACGCAAGCGAAAGGTCCAACCCGTTTCAAGTTGTGCCGGTGTAACCAACAACGTGCGAATCCCGCACAGATTCCCTGCCGCCATATCGGTAAACAATTGGTCACCGCACAGCATAACCGAACGCTTCTCTGCCCCCAGTTGCCTGATTGCTTTTTTCAAGCGAAACGGCAAAGGTTTTTTACACAACCAAAAATATGGTAATCCCAACTGCTCGGCAAAAGGTGCAACGCGCTCTTTTTTGGCATTGGACACAATAAACAGACTCACGCCCGCTTCGGTCATATCCGCAAGCCACTTTTCCACGCCATTCAACGGAATTTGGCTGTGATGGGTGGACAGGGTATTGTCCACATCTAACAGCAAGGTGGAAATTTTCAATTGTTGCACCGTTTTCACCGACAGATCGGTGACTCGGTTTCGTTGTAACGTCGGCCGAAAAATCGCCATAGATTCACCCGATTTCTAAAGAATACAGGCGGTTGCTAGTATACGCTAACAACCGCCTGATCATCACTTATTTAAACTTGCGCTTACGAGCGGCTTCGGATTTCTTTTTGCGTTTTACCGAAGGCTTTTCATAATGTTCTCTCTTACGAACTTCTTGGATTACACCATCGCGTTGAGTCTGACGTTTAAAACGACGCAATGCGTTTTCGAGAGATTCATTATCTTTAATCTTTACCTGACTCATTATATTCCCTCCCTCCGCCCATTGGCAGGGGTTAAAGTCACAAACAAACATGTGCAAGGTGTATTATACACTACCTGCTAACCTTTTGTCAATAGTTTTTTTCGTATATCCGTTTTGTTTTTTAACTTTCCCTATAAAGTACCGAAAGAAAGTTTTTATTTTATCTTGTATCTTACGACAAAAGGTGATATAATAAACTGTATTTTTATGTAATTATAGGAGTAAAAACCATGAAAAAAACATTTCTTCTGTTTTTATTGGGTTTCATTGCTTTTTCTCTGATCGGCTGTACTGCCGCTATCCCGACAAAAAACAACTCCGTTACACCTCAGACACAAACCTCGTTGCAGGAGACTGCCACCGACTCCCCATCTTCTTCCCATTCCGTTGTCTCTGAGCCGGTCGAATCTCAACCGACTGTTTCTCAAACGCTCCCCCCGTCTGCTACTACTTCTCAACCGCCGGTTTCTTCCAAACCAAGCACCCCCGCTTCTAAGCCGCCGGAAAAACCCAAGCCGATTCCCGACACCAATTTAACCGATATTGTACAGTATACCAAGCGTCCTTCCTACCAGTCGGTACAAAGCGAAATCGCCGCTTTGGCGCAAGCGTACCCCGAACTGATCCAAACCGAAAGCATTGGTAGCTCGGTGCAAGGGAGAGACATTTCCCTGGTTAAATTGGGAAAAGGAGAAACCAAGGCTTGTATCATTGGCGGTATTCATGCCAGAGAAACCATTACAGTCAGTTATACCATGCGTTGTATTGAGGAATTTTGTATTGCTTATACCCAAAATGACAGCATTGGTTCCTTTGACGTAAAAACGTTGTTAGATACTTATACCTTGTACATGGTTCCCCTCTCCAATCCCGACGGATTGGAAATCGTAACAGGACGAGACACGCCTGCCGTAACCGTTACCTACCGCAAAAAACAGTATTCCCATGAATATACCACGATTTCCGATTATAAAGGCAATGCCAATGGCGTAAATTTAAACAAGAACTTCCCTCTTTTATGGGAAAAAATCAACAACAAAGTCAATACCCCCGATGCCGAAAACTACAAAGGGCCCGGTGCCGCATCGGAACCCGAAACACAAGCCTTGATGCAACTATGTGAAAACAACCAATTTGTTTTTATGACCTCGATCCACGTCAAAGGGGATTGTTTGTATTGGTCTGACACATTAAATCCCAATGTGGGAGTTTCCCAAACAATAGCCAATCGTTTGGAAAGAGAATATGGATTTTATAAATGCAAAACCTCTGACGACGTAAACGGTTTCGGTGGAGGCTTTGAAAACTGGTTCCGCGAAACCTACAAACGACCCGGCTTTTGCTTGGAATTAATGCCGCTGACCGAAACGGTAGATCCCCTTTCGGACGTCAACCATACCTATTTCAGCAATACGGTTCGTTGGAACAAGAGTAAAGCGGTATTGTCGCTTATCATGACCTATTGCAAACCGTAAGCAAAAACAAATCACAGCAACAACCGAACCAACAAACCGATTCCAAAACCGCCCACGCACCACAATCCATTTAAAATTCTTCGTTTTTGTTTGCGACGGCGAAGCACCTCGGTGCGCTGCGTATCAATTGGCGGTTCCCCTACTGTTTGCACGAAATGGTCGGCATGCTGTTGCAGGTTTTGAAAAGCAACCGATGAAAGTTGCGGCCGAACAAACAACAACGCACGTTCAAAATATCGATTTTGCGGATTGGTTACCTCTATGATGGTATGATTAACCCCTTTGATCATGTTTCGCGTCTCCTTTCATCTTTTCCAATCATAATGTAGACCAATATGTACAATTTTAAACAAGGCGGTGACATTTTTTGGCAACCATTGTTTTTGGTGGCAGCTTTGACCCCATTCATCTGGGACATTTGGCTATGGCACAAGCGGCATTAGACTATTTGCCTACAGCGAAATTACTGCTGATTCCTGCGGCTTGTTCCCCTTTTAAAACCAACCGAATCATGGCAAAAAACGAGCATCGCTTAGCCATGTGCCGATTGGTTGCCCAACAGGACGAGCGAATTTCGGTCAGTGATATTGAATTTCATTTACCGAAACCAAGTTTTACCGTTCACACCATTCATCGCTTGTTGAACGATCAACCCGACCAATATTATTTTTTGTGCGGCGCAGACTCTTTTCTTACCTTACCGAAATGGAAATCCTACGAAATCCTTGCGAAATCGGTCACTTTTTTAGTTGCCGATCGTTGTGACTGCCAACAAAAGCAGCTGCAGGACATGCAACACCATATTTCCGGCGTCGGTGGGCACTCTGTTGTGTTGTCTATGCCGCGTGTCGACGTATCTTCCACCCAAATTCGCAGGCAATTGCAAAATCAACAATCCCTCGCGGGACTTGTATCGCCCGAGGTGGAACGGTATTTGGTGGAAAACGCATTATATAGGGAGTGAAACCATATGTACAGGGAAAAATACAAATCCTACATCGACCTGATTGGTTCCCGTTTGTCCGAAAAACGGTTTATCCATTCCGTCAACGTTGCCAAAGCCGGTGTTGCCTTGGCAGAGCGTTATGGCGGTGATAAGGAAAAAGCTTATTTGGCCGGTATTTTACATGATATAATGAAAGAAGAAAAACCCGAAATTCAGTTGCAAATGCTGAAAAGACATGATATAATGACAGATACGGTTACGTTAGGGGCTCGCCCTTTGTGGCACGCCAAAACCGGTGCGATCTTTTGTAAGGAGCAGCTGGGCATAGACGACCAAGATCTGCTCAACGCCATTGCTTATCACACCACCGGTCGTGCCAATATGAGCCAACTGGAAAAATTGGTTTTTTTAGCCGATTATATCGGTGAAGAACGAGACTATCAAGACGTAGACGTCATGCGAGCCGAAACCATGATCTCCATGGAACGTGGTATGCGTTACGCATTGGCATTTTCTATTCGCGATTTAGTCAACCGTGACAAAACGATCCATTTGGACACGGTGGCAGCTTATAATTTTGTAACTTCTCAATTAAACGAAAGGTAAGGTGACTCTTTTGAAAAGAGATATTGAGCCGCGAACCAGACGGCGAGTCAGAACGGATGATCGGGATATTTACAGTTCTTCCGATATCGCGGCAACACATAAAGCCAACGTTTCACATAAAAAACCCAAACGACACAACACCGGTGTTGTAGTTTGTTTAAATATCCTGTTGTCGTTGTTGCTTTCTGTTTGTCTCGTCGTTGCGATTGGGTTACCAATCCTTATGAACAGCCGTTTGTTTACCGACTCCAGCGTAACGCGGGAAAAAGAATTTGACAAAGTAATTACCAGCGAGGCTTCAGACTCGGTACAATACATTCTGATTGCCGGTACCGATGAAGGAAAAAACTTGACCGACATTATGATGGTCGCTTGTTTTGATATGAAACGCGGCACTGCCAATATTTTGCAAATTCCTCGTGACACCTATATTGGTGCCGACATCCCTTCCAGCAAAATGAACGCGGTATATGGACACCCAAAAGACGGTCAAACCAAAATCAACGGTTTGTTGCGAAGGGTAAACGAATTTTTCGGATTGCCCATTGACCACTACATTACGGTTACGCTTTCTGCATTCCGCTCCATAGTAGATGCGGTGGGCGGTGTAGACGTATACGTACCCGAAAACATTTATCGTGCCTACGGTGAAGCCGACCACGCTTACAACTTTTACAAAGGCATGAATCACATGGACGGCAACATGGCCGAAGCGTTTGTGCGATTCCGTCGTGACTACGCCATGGGCGATTACAAGCGAATTCAAATGCAACGAAGCTTTTACTCGGCTTTCATCAAAAAATGCCTAACCATGAGCAGTTCCCAATTGCTCAACGTTGCCACCGAAATTTACGATGAAATGACTACCGACATGACCGTTTCCGAGGTTTTGGATTTGGCCTCTATGGCACAGAGCGTAGGTTCCGAAAAAATCCGTTTCTTTGCCGTACCGGGACAACCGTTGTACTATAATGGCGTTTCCTATTTTTCTATCCATAAGGACGACTATTTAACAATGCTTAACCAACATTTCTTGCCCTACACCGTACCCATCAAAGAGGAAAATCTCTTGGCAATTGAATTGTACAGCATTGTTGGAATTTATAAAGAAGAAACCTACATTGAAGACAAAGAAAGTATAGAATCATATCTGGAATAGGAGGGCTCGCAATGACACCTTTTGAAATCGTAACCATAGCTGTAAAAGCCTTGGACAACAAAAAAGCACACGACATTCAAGTGTTTAAAATCGACCAATTATCTCCCCTTGGTGATTACTTGGTAATTGCTACCGGTAACTCCTCCACACAAATTCGCGCATTGTCCGACGAAGTGGAATACAAACTTTCACAAGCAGGCAGAGAACCCGGTCATATAGAAGGCAGAGCTACCAATTGGTATTTGCTGGATTATCACAGCGTAATGATTCACGTATTTAGTAAAGATGCACGCGATTTTTATAACTTAGATCGTTTGTGGGCAGATGCTGAAAAAGTGGATATTTCTGAATTGATTACCGAAGATTAAAGAAGGGAAGTTTTAAATATGATACCCTATGATTATAAAAATATTGATAAAAAATGGCAAGATGCTTGGGAAGAAGCAGGTGTTTTCCACGCCTCCAATGATTCCGACAAAGAGAAATTCTTTGCTTTGGTTGAATTCCCCTACCCCTCGGGACAAGGCTTACACGTAGGTCATCCTCGTTCTTACACCGCTTTGGACATTATTGCCCGCAAACGGCGGATGCAAGGCTTTAACGTGCTGTATCCCATGGGGTGGGATGCTTTCGGTCTGCCTACCGAAAACTTTGCTATTAAAAACCACATTCATCCCGAAATCGTAACCAAAAATAACATTGCACACTTTAAGGCACAATTGCAAGCCCTTGGGTTCTCCTTTGACTGGAGTCGTGAAATCAACACCACCGACCCCGAATATTACAAATGGACCCAATGGATTTTCTTGCAACTGTTCAAAAAAGGGCTTGCCTACAAAAAAGAAATGTCGGTAAACTGGTGTACCTCTTGCAAATGCGTATTGGCCAACGAAGAGGTGGTTAACGGTGTTTGTGAACGTTGCGGTAGTGAAGTGGTACATAAAGTAAAAAGCCAATGGATGCTGAAAATCACCGAGTATGCCCAACGTTTGATCGATGATTTGGACGAAGTAGATTACATTGAACGAGTAAAAACCCAACAAAAAAACTGGATTGGTCGTTCTACCGGTGCTTTGGTTACCTTTAAAACCAACGTAAATCACGACGTAACCGTATACACCACCCGTCCCGACACGCTGTTCGGTGCTACCTACATGGTTTTGTCTCCCGAATACGCCCAAATCGAGGAATGGAAAAAAGAAGGTTTGATTCAAAACGTCGCCGAGGTAGAAGCATATCAAGCGGAAGCCGCTCGCAAATCCGACTTTGAACGCACCGAAATGGCAAAAGACAAAACCGGTGTTCGATTGGAAGGTGTTCGCGCCATTAATCCCGTAAACGGCGATGAAATCCCCGTGTTTATTTCCGACTACGTGTTGGTTTCTTACGGTACCGGCGCTGTTATGGGGGTTCCTGCTCACGATAGCCGTGACTGGGAATTTGCTAAAAAATTCGACCTGCCTATCATTGAAGTAGTAGCAGGCGGCAACGTACAAGAAGCCGCCTTTACCGACGTGGAAACCGGCGTTATGGTTAACTCCGGCTTTATGACCGGACTTAGCGTAGAAGAGGCAAAAGAAGCCATTAAGGATTACTTGACCGAACAAGGCTTCGGCCAACGCAAAGTAAATTACAAGCTCCGCGACTGGGTATTCTCTCGTCAACGGTATTGGGGTGAACCCATTCCCATTGTTCATTGCGAACATTGCGGTTACGTGCCTGTACCCGAAAACGAACTGCCTTTAAAACTGCCTATGGTAGACTCTTACGAGCCCACCGACAACGGGGAATCCCCCTTGGCAACCATCGACAGCTTTGTAAACACCACCTGCCCCGTTTGCAGTGCTCCCGCCAAACGGGAAACCGATACCATGCCCCAATGGGCCGGCTCTTCCTGGTACTTCTTGCGGTATGCCGACCCCCACAATAGTGATGCCTTGGCATCCAAAGAAGCCCTCGACTACTGGACTCCCGTTGACTGGTACAACGGCGGTATGGAGCATACCACCCTTCACCTTTTGTACAGCCGCTTCTGGCATAAATTCTTATACGATATCGGTGTAGTTCCCACCAAAGAGCCCTATGCCCGCCGCACCAGCCACGGTATGATTTTGGGCGAAAACGGTGAAAAAATGTCCAAGTCCCGCGGTAACGTGGTAAATCCCGACGAAGTAATCGAACAATACGGTGCCGACACCATGCGGCTGTACGAAATGTTCATTGGCGACTTTGAAAAGTCTGCTCCTTGGTCTACCTCTTCCATTAAAGGGTGTCGCCGTTTTGTGGATCGCGTATGGGGTCTGCAAGATCTGGTCAACGATGTGGAAGGGTATTCTCCCGCCCTTACAAAACAAATTCATCGTACCATTAAAAAGGTAACCGAAGATATTGAGGGCATGAAGTTCAACACCGCCATCGCCGCTATGATGGCATTGCTCAACGACATTGATAAAGTCGGCTCCCTTTCCAAAGCCGACTACATGACCTTTATTCGCTTGCTTTCTCCCTTTGCTCCTCATGTAACCGAAGAATTGTGGCAAATTTTGGGTGGCGAAGGTTTCTGCTCGGTAGCCGCTTGGCCCACTTATGATGAAACTATGTGTGTAGACAACGAAGTAGAAGTGGTTGTTCAAATCAACGGCAAGGTTCGTTCTCGTGTAACCGTAGCCGCCGACGCAGACAAAGACACCGTAATTGCCAGCGTAAAAGCCGACGAAAAAATCGCCGCCGAATTGGACGGTGCCACCGTTGTAAAAGAAATTTATGTACCCGGCAAATTGGTAAACCTTGTTATTAAAAAATAATTCGGTATAAACAAAAAAGTCCTGCAAGCCAAATGGTTTGCAGGATTTTTGTATATTGGTTTAAAAACTAAAATGCCCAGTTGCCGTTTTTAAAAATGGCTACGGTATTGCCTTCTTTGTCAATGCCGTCAATGGAAAGGTCGGCAGTACCAATCATAAAATCTTCGTGCACAATAGAATCATTTACCCCCAAGGCACGGCATTCTTCCAAGGTACGACGTTCAAAATCTTTTACACAGTTGGTAAAGCCCATGCCAAGTGCCAAATGGCAAGCGGCATTTTCGTCAAACAAGGTGTTATAAAACAGCAATTCGCTGTTGCGAATGGGTGAATCGTAAGGTACCAAGGCGCATTCTCCAAGATAAGCAGCACCTTCATCCATGCCAATGAGTTCTTTTAACAAGTCCTCCCCTACTTTGGCGTGCACCTCCACCGCTTTTCCCTTTTCAAAACGAATGGAAAACTCATCAATCAACTCACCACGGTAAGAAAGGGGCTTGCTGGAATAAACGACACCTTCGGCTTCCCCGCGTTTGGGCGTAGTAAACACTTCTTCAGAGGGAATGTTGGGGTTAAAGTAGTGACCCAACAACGAGGTTTCGCCACCGCCCAAAAACAACGCTTCTTCCATAAGGCCTACCGTAAGGTTGGTGCCGTTGGCGGCGGTATAGTGGAGTTGTTTCAGCCCCAAACTATTGAGGTAATTGCAACGGGCAAGCAGGTCGGCGTTGTGGTCGTCCCACGCTTTAATCGGGTCG
>JAFYMD010000158.1 GCA_017556785.1 Clostridia bacterium
AATCACGGTCAGACACCCCGTCAATGGAGTTGAGCATAATTCCGTCAAACCCAAGGGCTTTGGCGGTCATGTCGCGGTCGGTGGGGTAGGTGGTTCCTGCCAAAGCACAACTGCCGAGAGGCGAGTAATTCATGCGCTTTACCGCATCTTGCACCCGCGTAATGTCACGGGTGAACATCATGGCATAAGCCATTAAGTGATGGGCAAAGGTAATGGGTTGTGCCCGTTGCAAATGGGTGTAACCGGGCATAATGGTTTGGGTGTGCGCTTTGGCTTGGGAGAGAATCGCAACCAGCAATTGCTTGAGCAGATCGATCACCTGTTCGGATTGATCCCGCAAATACAGGCGAATGTCCACCGCCACTTGGTCGTTGCGGCTGCGGGCGGTGTGTAACCGCTTGCCTACGTCACCAATGCGGCGGGTAAGCTCCGCTTCAACAAACATATGAATATCTTCGGCGTTCATGTCAATTGGGGTTTTGCCCGCTTCAATGTCGGTCAAAATTTCTTCCAACGCGGCTATGATTTGCTGACTGTCTTGGGGGTCAATAATACCGGTAGCACCCAACATAGCGGCGTGTGCCATAGAACCGGTAATGTCTTGCCGCACCATTTTGCAGTCAAAATGAATCGAAGAGTTAAAGTCGTCGGCTTGCTTGTCCAAAGCTTTGGCAAAGCGGCCTGCCCACATTTTATCGCTCATAGTGAAACAACCTTACTTGTTTTCGTTTTTTTGATTGGCTCTGGCTTGCACTTCAATCGGCAAACCAAACAGGTTGATAAAGCCGGTAGCATCGGCTTGGTTGTAAACCTCGTCTTCGTCAAAGGTGGCGATTTCGGGGTCGTACAAAGAGTAGGAGCTCCAAACGCCGGCGTTAATCATGTTGCCTTTGTACAGTTTCAGGCGAACTTTACCGGTGCAGTTTTTCATCAAAACGTCTACAAAAGCAGACAAGGCTTCACGCAGGGGGGTGAACCATTGACCGTTGTAAACCAAATCGGCAAAGGTAACTGCCAACTCTTGTTTTTTGTGAGCGGCATATTTGTCAAGACACAAGGTTTCCAAAACGTTCAGGGCTTTGTAAAGAATAGCACCACCGGGAGTTTCGTAAACACCACGGCATTTCATGCCGACCAAACGGTTTTCTACAATGTCCAACAGACCAATGCCGTTGGCACCGCCCAATTCGTTGAGTTTCAAAATGATTTCTTTGGCGGTCATTTTTTCGCCGTCCAAAGCAACGGGTACACCTTGTTCAAAATCCAAGGTGATGTAGGTGGGCACGTCGGGAGCGTCAATGGGAGAAACGCCCATTTCGAGGAACCCTTTCTTTTCATAGGTTGGTTCGTTGCCGGGATCTTCCAAATCCAAACCTTCATGGCTCAAGTGCCACAAGTTTTTGTCTTTAGAGTAGTTGGTTTCGCGGGTGATTTTTAAGGGGATGTTGTGAGCTTCGGCATAAGCGATTTCTTCTTCACGAGATTTGATTGACCATTCGCGCCAAGGAGCAATAATGGTCATGTCGGGAGCAAATGCTTTGATAGCCAACTCAAAACGAACTTGGTCGTTGCCCTTGCCGGTGCAACCGTGACAGATTGCGTCAGCCCCTTCGGCTTTTGCAATTTCCACAATGCGTTTGGCAATAATGGGGCGGGCAAACGAGGTACCCAGCATATATTGTTCATACATAGCCCCTGCCTTTACGGTGGGAACAATGAAATCGTTAACAAATTCTTCGGTCAAATCTTCAATGTAGCATTTAGAAGCACCGGTTTTGATTGCTTTTTCTTCCAAACCTTCCAGCTCGTCGGCTTGACCGACGTTACCCGAAACAGCAATAACTTCGCAGTTGTTGTAGTTTTCTTTGAGCCAAGGAATGATGATAGAAGTGTCTAACCCACCGGAATAAGCGAGTACGACTTTTTTAATGTCTTGTTTGTTCATGGTAAAGCCTCCGAATCGCGTACCGAAATTGTTTCGATAGCCGTTTCAAATTTTCTACCGTTTATTATACATAATTATGCAATGTGTGTCAATACGAGAATGCAAAAAAAATCAAATTTCGGCAAGTTTGTTACTTGTGTACAACAGTTTAATATCATAGTAAAACAAAATTGGTAAAAGGAAAGACCGCCCCACCGTGAAAAGCCAAAGACGGTGGCAAAAAATATGCAAAATATTATGTATATTATAGAATATTATACACGATTATACACCGAAATCATTCAATAAAAAAGCCTTTTTTCAAGCCGAAAACAAGAAAAAGGCGGTGGGTTGTACAGGGCGTTTTTTGCCCACAAATACAGTTTTTTCAAAGGGTACAACCCCAAAAACAGACCGAAAAAGCCCCCGTTTTTTGGGTTGCTTGCGGTGAAAAATAAAGAAAAAACGCCCTTTTTCTCGGCTTAAAAACCAAGGGGAAAAGGGCGGTTTGTATGTTGTATATTGTTTATTGTTCCACACAGCGTAAAAACCGAGCAATGGCAGCGGGGTAGTTGCCTTTGGTTTCAAATACCGACGAGGTGCCTACCACAAACCAATCGGCACCCATTTGGCTCATAATCGGAGCATTTACCCAGCTTACGCACCCGTCGACCTCTAAAATTTTTGGGGTGGTTGCGCGGTTGAGCAATTGCCGAGCTTGGGCGATTTTTTCAAAACTGCCCTCTACCAACGGTTTGCCCGAATCACCGGGAAACACCGTCATAATCACCACACCGTCGATTTGCTCCACAAAAGGTTCAAGTACCGCAACAGGTGTGTCGGGGTTGATTGCCAACAAGGCGGTGGCTCCCCGTTTTTTCAGCAGTTCGATTACCGCAAGAGGTTGGGGCGTGGTTTCGTAGTGAAAAGAAACCACGTCGCCTTTGCCGATTTCCATAGCATCAAAATACGATTGGGGACAATGTGCCATAATGTGTATATCTAAGGGTAACGGTGCACCGATTTTGCGATATGCCCGCAAAAAAGCGGTACCAAAGGTCATGTTTGGCACAAATTGACCGTCCATAAAATCAAAATGAATGTACTGTGCCCCCGCTTGTTGCAAGGCGGTTACGTCTTGTTGCAGGTTCATAAGGTCGGCACACATCAGCGATGCAGAAATGATTTTGTTCATAGTAAATTCCTAACCAATCAAAAAGAGTAGCGTACCGATCAAGGCAAGCAATACCCCGAAAATTTGCCGTTTGCTCAGACTTTCTTTGAAGAACAACCAAGGTAGAACCGCACTCATGACAATACCAAACCCTACACTTAACGGCGAGGTTATGACGATCGGCAAAGCCATGTTGGTAAATAAGGTGAGGATATAAGCGGACCCCGAAATAACCGAGGACAGGGAGGCATACCCCGGTGCCGCTTTGGGGAAATGAAGAACTTTTTTGCCGTTTTTGGCAATCAACCCTACAGCGACTATACCAAAAATCACGGCGCGTACCAGCCCAATCCAAACGCTAAAGCTCAGGGTGTCAATGGTGGCATAAGCCGTTTCTACCTGATGTTGCTTGCTTAATATGGTAACAAAACTGCTGGCAACGCTTATGATCACGTAGATCCACAAAAGATTTTTGCTGACCTTGGTGTTACCGGTACGACTAACCACAAATACCGCCAATAACATAATAACAATAGCCACAAGCCCTTGGGGGGAAATGGATTCGTCTAATACGAAATACCCCCATAAACAGGACAACACGATCGAACCCAAAATCGCAACAATGTTGACAATGGCGATTTGCCCTTTTTCATAGGCTTTGAGCCGCAAAATGGTGTCGGTGGCGGCCAATAGGACGATTACGGTGGCCATGAAAATGGAATAAGGGGTAATTCCCAAAGGAGTACCCTGTACGAGCAATACGACAATGGGTACCAACGCTGACACCAATCCGTTTATGATCATGTATAGGGTGCTGGAACGCAAAGACGTACCCGAAATGGTTTGATATTTTTTCATAAACAACAACCCGTTGGCTTGGGTCATGGTTAATGATAAAATGTATAAAAGGTAATAGGAGGTAACCGACATAAAATCACGTCCTTTTTGTAAAACACGTGGTTTGTCTGCTTGTTCGTAGCTGTGGCAAACCGTTGCAACCGCAGTATAGCACAATGCTATGGGGATTGCAAGGGGGAATCCACAATCCTTTTTATGCGAAACGAAAAAGAAAGGCAAGGGTAACGAGCCCGACCGCCGCCGGTGGCGGATAACAGAATAAAGGGGTCCCCGAAAAGCAACGCTTTTTGGGGAGAAGGAGGAACAGCGAAGCACGCAAGTTTTCCCCGCAGGGGGGAAACGCTGTGGCGGAGCCTTGTTCACTAAACGGGACCCCGAAAAGCAACGCTTTTTGGGGAGAAGGAGGAACAGCGAAGCACGCAAGTTTTC
>JAFYMD010000159.1 GCA_017556785.1 Clostridia bacterium
GATTCTGAACCCGACCCTGAACCGGAACCAGACCCCGATCCAACACCTGACCCCGAACCCGAACCCGACGAACCTCAAATTCGTTACGGCGATGTAGACGGTGACGGGAATGTTGCTGCGGCTGATGCTTTGTGTGTATTGCAAGCGGTGGTTGGCAAACGTCAATTGACGTCAGACGAAAAGGTTTCCGCCGATGTTAGCGACGACCAAGCGATTAAGGCAGACGATGCTTTGTTGATTTTGAAATATGTAGTAGGGAAGATAACCGAATTTCCCGCAGAGCAAGGAGATCAACCCGATCCCAATCCTACACCCGACCCAGATCCTAATCCCGAACCTGATCCCGACCCTGATCCTGAACCTGATCCCAATGAAGGAATCGTAATCGACCCTGCTCGCGAGCCTATCGCCGAAGGCTATGGTACGGTGGAAGGATTAAAAGGGGTAACTGCATATGCGACTCCCGTGGCGCCCATTGCAACCAATCAATCGTTTAACACCTTGACCCAAATCAACATGAACTACTCCACCTTGTATGACTTGGATTTGGATTGCGTTTTGGCTTACGTTTACGGTTTCGATCATGGGGCTTCTCCCGAAGATTGGGTGAAGAACAAAACCACCTATGACGGTGACACCAAAATCGGTTTGATGATTGCTATTAACCGTGACAATGGGGAATATTTGCAGTCCTATGCAGGCGGCCGTGGCTACATGGATGTGCAAACCAATAGTAAGGGCACCTATAAACTGCACTCTAAGTTTGGCGATACCCCCGTTTATTATATGGTGCCGTCTACCGCGTACATTGACTATAAGTGGAACGTGTTGGAAAGTTATTTGTCTACCGGCTTGGTTTCGGTTGTGGCATTGGAAGAACCGGAATACTGGAACGATGCCGGCTATTCCGAAGCCTATAAGCAAGAATATAAAGCCTATTACGGTACCAATTGGACCACACCCAATTCTTCGGCGGCAGAAGCATGGAAACATCAAAAATTAAAGGCATACTTGTTTATGCGTGCCAATCAGATTCTGTCGAAGCGTATCAAAGAAAAATACCCCGACGTGACGGTGCTGACTACCACCCACAGCACTTTGAGTTATGAGCATCACGGTATCTCCACGGGTACGAGTATGTACACCAATCTGGATACCATTGACGGTGTCATTGGGCAGACTTGGTCGGATGATGCCAGCCAAAGATATACCTACGGGGGCAACAAAATTGCCAACGTATTTATGAACGCTTTGTATGCTTACAACAGCTACGGGGAATTCTTGACCGACGGCAAAACCTTGTATTTGTTGCAAGACCCTGCCTCTGACTCAGTAACCGACCAAGAAACCTTGGAACAAAACTGGAAACAAACCGTGGTCGCCGCTATGATGCAAAACGATACCACTGCTTTTCAATCCACCATTTGGCCTCAACGGGCGTTCCAAGCGGCGGGTATGAACTATAAGACCCAACAACTGAACGTCAATAAAATGTATCAGGAGTTTGATACCTTAAGCGGTGCCAACTACTGCGCCACCCCCGGCATTGCGCTGGCCACCTCCGATACCGCAGGTTGGCACATAAAACACGTCCTGTCTTCCGACGGCGACAGCAAGGATACCTTCTCGGGAATGTACTATTCCTTGCAAAATGACGGTCATATTTTGGATTCGGTTTGTTTAGATACCTTGACCGACATTGCTCAATTGGACGGCGTGAATCTGCTGATCGTTTCTTACGATGCAGTGAAGCCGCTGACCGCCAAAGCCAACGAAGTCATTGCCCAATGGGTGAAAAACGGCGGACGATTACTGTATCTCGGCGGGACGGATCCCTTCAATGACGTTACCACCGAATGGTGGAGTAAGCAGGGAACTACTCCAATGAATCATCTGTTGTCCAATTTGGGGATCAACGGATTGAATATCAGCGGCGGTGTGTCGGCTGCCCAACCCACTTGGGCGGGCAGTGGATTTGATAGTTCCAGCAAGTTGAACAGTAATTACGCCAGCCGAACTTTTTCCTTCAGCGGGGGCAATATCACTCCCTTTATTACGGTTGGTAATAAAACCATCGGCTTTGAGGCTGCTTGCGGTAAAGGAAAAGCAATTGTTGTGGGCATTCCTTCTTCGTTCTATGCCCAAAGTATGTCTGCCGCAACCGTGTTCCGTCAACTGTGCGCCAAGGCCTTGGCAGGTAGCGGTATTGAATACAAAAGCGGAAGCAGCTTTGTCTCGGTGAGAGGGAATTACTTTGCCTACTATAACGCGGGTCAGACCCAGCGAATTGATGCCGGCAAGACCTATATCAATCTGTTTTCTCCCAACTTAGACTTGGTGTGCGGCGGTGACCCCATTCCCCGTCTGGAGGCGGTGCTGTATTATGACGTAACCGCCAAGGTGAACAGCAATATTCCCCGCATCGGCTTTACCGCCGGGGGAGAAACCGCTCCTCGGTATGAAACACGGGATATTACTCGTTATACCATTGCCTATCCCTCAGCCTCGGTTGCCGCAACCATTTTGTTTGGGAACGGTCGTTTCCCGCAACAGGTTACGGCGGTGGACTGCGACGGTAAAGCAGTCAGCCTGATCACCTCGTGGGATGGTTATAACGGCAGTTTGATTGTTAAGGCCAATAATCCCGATGTTTCCAAGCCGATCACCTTTACGGTAGAGTGGGGCGACGTGGAGGTCAACCTGCCTACTAACTATGAATATCAAGGTTTTACCCACTCCACCACCAGCGTCAACGGCTTTGCGGCTGACCCCTTGCTTTACGAATACACCTGTATGGCTGACCCTGCCTGCTATTATTGCGATAATAGTACCTTTGCCACCTGGAAGATCGATCTGAACACCTATAAGGATGCCAGCTTCAGCATTGACGTATTGGCAAACTACGTGGTAGAAGTATCTTTCGATAATCAGAATTGGATCTTGATCGAGGATTATTCCACCATCGGGCCTCCCATTGGTATTCAGGCGGACGGCTCCTTCCGCCCGGGGGATGGTAGCCGTACCAATCTAACCATCAATGCCACCGACTATCAGCAGGCGGCATCGGCGCAAGCCATGTACGTGCGGTTGAGCAGCTGCTATATGAATACCCCCGATCATCCCAACACGGGACACGGCGGTACCACCTACGGCTACAACTTGACCTATCTGGCACCGGTTGTATAAGAAATTTTTATACGTTAAGGGACGGTAATTTTACCGTCCCTTTTGTAATGCAATAAAATTGTACGATTATTTGCAAAAATATTGTCTTGTTATGCGAGAGGTTTTGTTGTACAATTAAATTATAGAGAGGAGTTGTCTGCTATGTATGATTTTTCCATTGGTGTTATTTTAGATTCGTTTCGCACCGATCACGAAACTGCCATGAAAAAGGCTTCGGCTATGGGTATTACCGGTTTGCAGGTGTATGCCACCGCAGGGGATATGGCTCCCGAAAACATGACACCCCAAAAACAAAAAGAATTTCTTGCCATGTGCAATCACTACGGCTTGACCATTTCGGCTCTTTGCGGTGACTTGGGACAAGGATTTTCCAATGCCGAAAAAAATCCCATTCTTATTGAAAAATCCAAACGGATTGTAGAACTTGCCAAAAACTTGGGTACCGACATTGTAACTACCCATATCGGGGTAGTGCCTGCCGACGTGAACTGCGCCACGTATCGTATTATGCAATCTGCCTGCCGTGAATTGGCAGAGTTTGCCGATTCTTATGAAGCACATTTTGCGGTAGAAACCGGTCCTGAACCCGCCGCCTTGTTAAAAGGCTTTTTAGATACCTTGGGCTCCAGAGGCGTTTCGGTCAATTTAGACCCCGCCAACTTGGTTATGGTAGCGCAAGATGACCCGGTGCAAGCGGTATACACCTTAAAAGATTACATTGTACATACTCATGCCAAAGACGGTATTCATTTAGACCCCAATTCCACCGTGGTGGGCTTTACTCCCGATGGTGGCGAAACCTGGAAGGAATTGCCTCTTGGTACAGGTGGCGTTCCGTTCCCTGCCTATCTGGCGGCACTCAACGAGATTGGGTATAAAGGATTTTTGACCATTGAGCGAGAAGTGGGGGACAACCCCGAAGGAGATATCCGCTTGGCGGTAGAGTATCTGAAATCTTTGATCTAATATAAAAGCAGTAATTCGGTTGAATTACTGCTTTTTGGCTTTGTGGGAGTACGTTCAAACTATCGCTCTGTTTATTGTAGTGTTGTTTGCTGTGAAATCAAGAGAATTTCTATTGATGCAAAAATTATTCAAAAATCAATCAAAAAGTTACTAACGGTTAATCATGCCGTTGGTGTATAGTAATATGTAAAGTAAGGATGATAGGAGGGGTTTTGTGAGAACAGTACTAATCGGCGCCGATGGCGGAGGGACCAAAACAAATTGGGTTGCTGTAGAAACCAAAACAGGGCAAGTGATTGCTACCGCTACCGCAGGAAGCATTCATACCCTTACGTTTGATCAAGCAACCGTGACGGAACGTCTTTGTCAAGGAATTGGCGGGTTACAGCTTGCCGAGAGCGATCGTATTGTTGGTATTGGTTTGGGAGATCCTGCCATTGACGACACAGCCAACGGTCAAAAAGCCGGACAATGGTTGCGCAATCATATCAGTGAACAATATGGTTGTCCCTGTTTTTCCAAAAGCGACTTGTTTATGGCTTTGTATGCTTTTACAGAAGGCAAATCGGGTGCGTTTTTGGCGGCCGGAACAGGCTCCATGGGAATCGCATTACCCAATCCGTATGTTCACGGCGAAGAAAATGCCGTTATCACCGTAGGTGGATGGGGTGACCCTACCTGCGATCCCGGCAGTGGATGCGATATTGCTGTGCAGGGAATTTGCGCGGCAATTCGTGCTTTTGACGGTGTTGGCCCACAAACAACCTTGTGTGATGCACTGTTATCCTTTTTTGCGGTAAATCAACCGAGAGATTTGATTGGGCATTTAAAC
This sequence comes from Clostridia bacterium, assembly GCA_017556785.1. GTDB lineage: Bacteria > Bacillota > Clostridia > Oscillospirales > Acutalibacteraceae > UMGS1484. The sequence goes on from JAFYMD010000159.1 coordinate 4,985, forward strand.
AACCCAAATGTTACCCGAAGCAGTTTGGCCTCGTTTGCACGACAGGTAGCGGAATGTGCCCGTTTGGGCGATGAAGTGGCCGTTTCGGTCTTGCAACGAGCGGGGGAAGTGTTGGCGGCTTATGCTATAAGGTTGTTACAAGAAATACCAACTGCGCAATTTGGTGTTTACGGAAGTATCTTAACCAAAAATTGCACAGTTCGTGAAACTTTTGAACTGGTTCTAAAAAAACGGTTTTCCCATGTTGATGTCCGTATTCCGCAACACGCACCGGAATATGGAGCGGCCATGTTTGCCGCAGATGCTTTAATGATTGATAGGAGCGAATGGAAATGACAATGCCTGAAACTTATTTTTCTGAAATTCATCGCTTATTGGATCAAGTGTTACACACCCAAAGTGACGCGATTCAAAAAGCAATTGTTGCGGTGGCAGATACCTTGCAACAAGGTGGAACGATTTATGCCTTTGGAACCGGCCACTCCCACATGTTAGCCGAAGAACTGTTTTATCGGGCAGGTGGCTTGGTTAAGGTGTATCCCATTTTGGATGAACCCTTAATGTTGCACGTGGGCGGCTCTCGTTCCAGTCAGTTGGAACGGTTGTCGGGTTATGCCGAAACCTTGTTTGACCACGGCATTTCTCCTAATGAAAAGGATGTAGTTTTTATCTTTTCCAATTCGGGACGTAATGCAGTTCCCATTGAAACAGCTGCGCTTATGAAAGAGCGTGGCGTTCCCACGGTTTGTATTACCAACGTTAAGCATTCCTCAGGGTGCACCTCCCGTCATTCCTCGGGAAAACGGTTGTTTGAACTGTGCGACGTGGTGATTGACAACTGCGGTAGAGTGGGCGACAGTGCTATGGAAATTGGTGAATATACCTGTGGTCCCACCTCTACGGTTATTGGTGCGGCGATTTTGCAATCCATTGCTTGCGGTGCGGTAGAAGAGTTGCAACAACGAGGCGTAAAACCCGAAGTGTTTTTAAGCGGCAACGTGGATGGCGGAGACGTGGTCAACCAACAATATATCGATAAATACAACAAACAAATCCCTATGTTATAAAAAGGAGAGAACATAATGGCACATTTGGCAATTAAAGGTGGCACCCCTTATCGTACCAAACCGTTCCCCGATTGGACCATGATTACCCCTGCGGACGAACAAGGATTATCGAAAGTATATGACCAAGACGATTGGGGAATTGACGGTCCAAAAAACAAAGAATTTCAGGAAAAATTCGCCGCTTACTCCCATGCGAACCATTGCCTGACCGTTGCCAATGGTACGGTTAGCATTGAGCTGATTTTGCGAGGCTTGGGCATTGGTCGCGGTGACGAAGTGATTGTTCCGCCTTATACCTTCATCGCTACCATTTCTTCTTTAATTTATGCAGGGGTTACGCCTGTGTTTGCCGATATTGATAAAGACACCTTCCAAATGTCTGCCCGGTCCGCTGCTAAATGTATCACCCCCCGTACCAAAGCTATTATGCCGGTATACGTAGGCGGTCGTCCCGCGGATTTGGATGCCTTTTCGGCTTTGTGCAAAGAGCATAATTTATATTTAATTGGGGACGCCGCCCAAGCGGTTGGCTCTACCTTTAACGGCAAAGGCATTTCTACTTATGCGGTTGCCACCTCCATTAGCTGCCAAAACTCCAAAAATCTTACTTGCGGCGAAGGCGGTATTATTCTTACCGACGACGATGAACTGTATGAACGAATTTTCACTATGCTTCACGGCGGAATGGATGCCGATGGCAATTACACCACCTTGGGTCTTTACAACGGGATGTCGGAATTGCAAGCCTCCATTTTGTTAACCCAACTGGAAAATCTGCCGGCACAAATTGAAAAACGGATGAAAAACGCCGCATATTTGGATGAACAGTTTGCCAAATTCCCCTTTGTTTATGCTATGAAACAAGATGAACGGATTACCCACAACAGTTATCATTTGTATTTGTTGGGTATTCACGAAGATAAACTGCAAGGGGTTTCCCGTAATGATTTCTTGGCGGCGGTGCAAGCGGAAGGAATACCCCTGTATGCAGGATATGTTCCGGTCTATTCTTTTGATTGTTTGGCAAGCGACTACACCAAAAAATGCATTGGCGGCGAAATCAATCTAAAACCCGAAACCCCCAATGCCGAAACGTTGGGCTACCACGAAGGCTCTTGGCTTTACCACTCCGTATTGCTTGGCGAACAAAAAGACATGGATGATATTGTGGGCGCAGTAAAAAAAGTGTACGAGCACTTGGATGAATTGAAATAAGGGGGAACCACCATGACCTATATTACGAAAAATCAACAAGAGCGAGAAACCCTTTGCTCGGTGGTAAAAGGGCAATGGGGTACGATTGGTCCTCACTTTTTAAATAGCAGTCAAGAAATCGCCGGGTTCGCAGGGGTATCATACGGTTTGGTGACCTTTTCGGCTTCGGCGGCGTTAGAAACTGTGTTGCGTGCCAAA
>JAFYMD010000160.1 GCA_017556785.1 Clostridia bacterium
TAAAGGCAATGACCGAGCCTTCGTCTAAACGAGCGGCATCTCGTCCGCTTCCTAAAAAGCCGTAACCGGGCATTCTCTCAATCAATGCTTTTCGCATTTCCGGTTTAATTTCTTGAAATCCGATCACGTCGGGATCAAGACGCAGTAGTTCTTCACACAAAAAGTCTACCCGATTCATAAATTGTTGATCGCCGTCATGAGGCGTTTGGGTACGAGCATTGCAACTGATAAAACGATAGGTTGCCATAGGTATCACATCCTTTCTTTTATTGTACACCACAAAACCCGTTCGGTCAAGCAAAAAACACCCCTGTGCTTTTGGCACAGAGGTGTTAGAGGAACGCTTTGGTTACATTTTTTTCAAGTATTCCTTTTTCTTTTGAGCGAATTCTTCTTCGGTCAAAATTCCTTTTTCCTTCATGGTAAATAATTTTTCCAATTGTTCCATGTAATAATCTGCGTTTGCGGGAGCGGGTTGCCCTGCCACAGGTGTTCCTTGTTGCACGGGATTCATGGGTTGCCTGACCATGGGAGCGGGTTGTCCTGCCACAGGTGCTCCTTGTCGCACGGGATTCATGGGTTGCCCGACCATGGGAGCGGGTTGCCCTGCCGCAGGTGCTCCTTGTTGCACGGGATTCATGGGTTGACCGGCCATAGGGGCGGGTTGCTGTGCCACGGTGTTATTTCCGTTTTCCGTTCGTTTGGTGAAATTACCGGCAATATTTTTGGTGAAATCTCCGATTTTTTGAGCGGCGGCACCAAAATCAGGGGTATTCATTGGGGCGGCGGCTGTGTCGTTGTCGGCATTTATGGTATCAAATACCACGTTGCCTTTTAATTGAAAAAAGCTAATGACCGCAAGACCTGCCAACGCCAAGGAACAAATCAACATGATCCAAAAACCAATGCCGTATGAAATATCAATATCCACAGAGGAACTGTCTCCGCCGGCTTCAGCACCGCCCGAAAGAGCGGCGGCAGGGGACATAAACAAGGTAAGCACCATAACCCCCGAAGCCACCAGTTGCATAATTTTTTTGTAAACACCCAACTGTTTCACGTAAGCGGCAGCCAGCACAGCTACCAAGCCTACCAAAAACAAAATGCCCCATAACCCGCTGGTTACCATTTTTATTCCGTTGACCGAAGCCTCGGAATCGGCAGAAACTCCGGCTACGTTGGCAGAAACGCTGGCCGAGCAAAAGGGAAGCACCAACGCTACTACGCAAATAGCGCATATAATACCGCTTAAGTTTTTAATAATCAAATCTTTGTTCATTTCTTCGTTCTCCTTAATATCCGTAATCTAAGCCGATTTTCACGTTGGTATCGGCATAAAACATTGTGTCGTCAATTTCCATAAAATACCGGTAACCGTCGTGAGTAATGGTGCAGACGTAGCCGGAACCATTGTATTCATCGAAGGCAAGTTCCGACAATTTGCTTCCCAACATTTGCTTTAATTCGGAATAAGTATATTGGGACTTGTCGGGGAAGATTTCGGAAAAACTGGTCACAAGACCGACCGGCTTGGTATAATCATCATAGGGATTATATCCTACAGCTACGTTTTCAAATACGTAGTATTTACCGCCGTCCATCATAAAATCCTCTTTGGGAATATACCCGAAATGGGCTTTAAGATCCAAATTGAGATATTTGGTCACAAACGCGGGGGTGGTAAATTGATAGGGCTTTGACGTTGCAGGTTTCGACTGCGGAGCCGCTGACGAAGCAGAGGCGGAAGACGCCGGTTGGGATTGCGAGGGAACTGATTCATTTGGTTGATTCGGGTTTGGTTGCGAGTCGGCGTTGTCTGACACAGCGGGTGTGCTCGACGTAGACGGGGTGGGGGTGGAGTCGGGTTGCATACTGCTGTAAATGCCGTAACCGATTACGGCAACGACCACCACCGCAATGAAAATGAGTACGATCAATGTGCTTTTATCCATTTTTTTCTTTTCCATGTTCATTTCTCCTATAGTAAGTTGCTCAGTTGGGCAACCAAAGTTTGTCGGGGAACGCTGTTTTCATAGCCGTACAGGATGTAACCGCCACGAAGCCAGTCGCTTAGTTGTTTTTCAAAAGCAAGGGAATCTACGACGCTTCCGTTTAAGGTGTATTCGGTATACAGTTGGTTGGTTGCTTCGTTGTACAATTCTTCGGATATGCCGGTGGTGGTAATTTGAAAAGCACCACCGCTTAAGGTGCCTTGCTCTAAGTGGTAATACCCCATGTTTCCGTTGTAATATTGGTATTTCCCGCTTTTTTCTACATAGGTCAGTCCGCCTAAACGGCCAAAGGAGCGTTCACAGATCTTACCGTTAGCAAAGGCAACCAAGTAAGAGCCGTCTGCTTCGCTAGCACCCATTAAAAACAACTCGGGAATCTCGTCATTGTCCAAATACAGTAATTTGCCATCGGGGTAGTTGGTGCGGGTGTTTAGATACCGCAAATAGGCTTCGACTGCATTGGTTAACGTGGTTGACGAGGCAGGCGGTGTTGTTGTTGAAGCAGTCGGTGTTGACGAGGCGGTCGGTTGACTGTTTGGTACCGAGGGGTTGGCAGGTGAGGAAGTTGTACCGGAAGCGGTGTCTTGGTCTTCGGTTTGTCCCGCAGGGGTAAAGGTGCCTGCCAAGCGGGTAGAGCCTTCTTTGGCAGAGGCAATCACCAAATTTTTGTCTGACAAGCAGACGGTGTAGCTTTCTTGAAACGCTTCCATGTCTATGGTGTAGTTTACGGTTATTTGTCCGTCTTTTAGGGTGTAATCGGTGCGTATGGCGGCAATGGTGGGGGAAGTGTTTCCCTTAGGAGTCACGGTATAAATAAAGGTACCGTCTTGTTCAAAAATCAAGTAATGCAAATCTCCGTTTTGGTCGGTTCGGTTCCATTCGCCCAACAGTTGCTGTTGTTGGGTAATCGGAGTAGTGCTTGCGGGGGTGGCATCTTCCGATTGCCCCACAAAAGCGTAAATCA
>JAFYMD010000161.1 GCA_017556785.1 Clostridia bacterium
ACACCACGTGCTGATTTTTTTGAAAAATATTGTGAAGTCCCCACCTACCTGCAAGAGGAAGTAACTGCTTTTTTGGCAGATTTGCATGGTTTGGGGGAAGAATCCGCTGACGCCGCAACCTTTGAAGCCGAATTTGTCAATCGTGGTCTGTCGGAACGGTTTAACCGTTTGGTCAGTGATTGTACCCCAAAAGCCTACCAAATGACGGTGGAAGATCAAGCCTATTCCGAGCAGGTTGCCAAAGAAATTTTCCGCGAAGACAAGGATCGAATTTTAAAAGAAGCCGCCGCCGACCTTGGCGAAGCGGTTGCCTTGAAGGCGGAAAGTGAAGTAAACACCGCACGTATTCGTACCATGAGTGAGTTGGACGTTTTGGACGATTATACCCGCGCTTCTAACGCTGTGGATATTGCAGGGCGTGCAGTTGGTGCGTTCGGAAAACTGTTTCGCAAGAAAAAGAAAGAAGAAAAATAACCAAAAGCGCCGAATCAGACCATTCGGCGCTTTTCCTTTTATCCTTTCGATTCCTCGGTTATTCCCAAAAGACTACCGCAACAAAAAGGTATGCAAGAAATTTGCAAAAAGGCTTTACCTTGCAAGACAAAAGGTGTATAATGCTATGGAATCTAAAAAAGGAGGTTACCGTATGAAATTTGACAAGCAACAATTCCGTTACGGTTTACGGGACGGGTTCCCCATAGGTTTGGGCTATTTTGCGGTAGCCTTTGCTTTGGGAATTACCGCCAAAAACGCGGGCCTTACCGCTTTGCAAGCGGGACTCGCCAGTTTTCTTTTAAACGCTTCGGCGGGAGAATACGCGGGATTCACTTTAATCGCCGCAACCGCTACCTACGGTGAAGTGGCGCTCATGACCTTGATTACCAACGCACGGTATTTTTTAATGTCTTGCTCGCTGAGTCAAAAATTAGATACCTCGGTTTCGATATGGCATCGTCTGCTCATCGGCTTTGACGTGACCGACGAAATTTTTGGGGTATCTATGGCGGTGCCCGGCAAGCTTTGCCCCTATTACACCTACGGTGTTATGAGCCTTGCTCTGCCCGGTTGGGCAAGCGGTACGGTGCTTGGGGTTTTGGCAGGCTCTATTTTACCTCTGCGCGTGGTTAGCGCTCTGAGTGTAGGGCTGTTTGGCATGTTTATTGCCATTATTGTACCGCCCGCTCGTCAAAACAAGATCATCGCCATGCTTGTTCCCCTATGTTTTACGATTTCATTTATTGCTGACCGCCTTACCCTTTTGTCGGAGATTTCTACCGGTGTAAAAACCATTGTGCTTACGGTGGTTATTTCGGCGGTCGCCGCATTGCTGTTCCCCCGAAAGGAGGCAGAAACATGAGTGGTAACGTATGGATTTATATAGCTGTGATGGCGGTGGTGTCCTACCTGATTCGGGTGACTCCTCTGCTGGTCATGCGCAGGGAAATTAAAAACACCTTTATCAAATCCTTTTTATATTACGTACCGTACGTTACTCTTTCGCTTATGACCTTTCCTGCTATTATGGATGCCACCGCTTCCCCCTATGCGGGTATTTTGGCTTTGGTAGTCGGCGTTGTCATGGCTTACTGCAAGCGTAGTTTGTTACAGGTTGCGGTATCTTGTTGCGCCGTGGTATTTATTTTGGAATTATTTTTGGTTTAGGGTTGTAATTTCTGCCGTTTTGTGTTATAATAGTAACAAACAAAGTTCTGACGACAAAGTATACACTGCGTGGGAAGAGCGAAGACACAACCGATAAGGATTTTTGTATATGGTGGTTCTTTGCCTTTTCACGGCAAAGAACTTTTTTATTTTTCATTGTTTATAAGAAAGGATGATTTTTATGGCAAACTATGACGTAAAATCTTTAAAAGCCGAAGAATTTATCAATCATCAAGAAATATTAGACACCTTGGCCTATGCCGATGCGAATAAGGAAAACTGGGAGTTGATCGACTCTCTGATCAAAAAAGCCGCCGCTCGTAAGGGACTTAGCCACCGAGAAGCCTCGGTATTGCTGGCTTGTGAAGACAAGGAACGGATTGAAACCATTTATGCTCTTGCCCGCCAAATCAAAAAAGATTTTTACGGCAACCGCATTGTCATGTTTGCTCCGCTTTATCTTTCCAACTACTGCGTGAACGGATGCACCTACTGCCCTTATCACCTGCAAAACAAGTGCATTGCCCGTAAAAAGTTAAGCCAAGAAGAAATTGTAAAAGAAGTCACCGCCCTGCAAGACATGGGGCACAAACGCTTGGCTTTGGAAGCAGGCGAACACCCCACCATGAATCCCATTGAATACATTTTGGAAAGCATCAAAACCATTTATTCCATTCAACACAAAAACGGTGCTATTCGTCGAGTAAACGTAAACATTGCCGCCACCACGGTAGAAAATTATCGCAAGCTGAAAGAAGCGGGTATTGGTACCTATATTTTGTTCCAAGAAACCTATCACAAAGAAAGTTACGAACAGCTCCATCCCACAGGACCCAAAAGTGATTATGCTTACCACACCGAAGCCATGGATCGCGCCATGGAAGGCGGCATTGACGACGTAGGCTTGGGGGTACTGTTCGGATTGGAACTGTACCGTTATGAACTGGCAGGATTGCTCATGCACGCCGAACATTTGGAAGCGGTACACGGCGTAGGGCCTCACACCATTAGCGTACCTCGCTTAAAACGCGCCGA
>JAFYMD010000162.1 GCA_017556785.1 Clostridia bacterium
CAGTCGAGGAATGTTGCTGTCCGGATTTTCAGGAGACCATGCAAGCAGTGCATCCTTGTGCCATGCCATATATTCAAAGAATCGGAACCAATCGATCTATAACAGGTTCAGCGATAGAAAAAATACGTTAAAGAAAACGTTGGATCGTTCACACCGATACCAAAATCGTTTCTTCCCCAAACACCTGAATTTCTTCCCAAGGAATCACTATATCCTCTTCCCTACCCCACAAACCAAACAACTTGGGCTTACCATAAATAATAACCGACGTTAGTTTTCCTGTGCACGTATCAATTTCGACGTCACAAACAACACCTAATCTACGGCCGTCGTTTATGCTGATCACCTCGCGGTTTCGCATTTCTATAATTCGGCAATTCATAGAAAAAACACCTCCGCATTATACTATGCGAAGGTGCTTATTTGTAGACAAATCAATTATTTATCAGCTTTAACCGCTTGATAGGTGTCAACAATCTGTTGTTCCGGTTTCCCTGTAAGCAAACTAACAACCACAATAACAACAAGGCCCAAAACAAAGGCGGGCAACAATTCATATATACCCCATACACCGCCAAGAGGAGCAACAAGGAATTTCCAAATAAATACCATAGCACCGCCTGAGAGCATACCGGCAATGGCACCCCATTTGTTGGCACGTTTCCAGAACAAAGCAGCCAACATAACAGGACCAAACGCAGCACCAAACCCTGCCCATGCAAATGAAACGATATCAAATACAGAGCTTTCGGGGTCACGTGCAAGGAAAATGGCAATTACAGAAATTGCAATAACCGAGATGCGTGCCAACCACATAGAGGATTTCACCGACAGTTTGATCCCAAATGTTTCTTGAACGACATTTTGAGAAACGCTGGAAGCGGCAGCTAACAATTGAGAGTCAGCCGTAGACATGGTAGAAGCCAAAATCCCCGCTAAAATAATACCTGCTGTAACTGCCGGAATCCAACCGAAATCACCTAAGAATTTAGCAATGTCAACAATAATGGTCTCTGCGGCAGAAGCATCGGCATAAGGTCCAATAATACCTTTTTGCATCAAGCTATAGCCAACAACACCAATCAATACCGCAACACCCATAGAAATAACGACCCAAACAGAAGCAACTCGACGGGAAACCTTTAATTTGTTTTTGTCCTCGATTGCCATAAAACGAAGCAAAACATGAGGCATACCGAAGTAACCAAGGCCCCAGGCTAAAGTAGAAGCAACAGGCAATGCACCGTAGCTACCGGTTTCACCTTTGGCAACGTTGAAGCCTTCAAAAAGATTCAAGTATCCATCCATACCTTGTACGTTGGCAAATACAGAATCAAAACCGTTAATCAAACCCTCACTAAAACCAACAACCACAAACAAGGCGATGGTCATAATAATGCTTTGGATAAAGTCGGTCGTCGATGCAGCCAAAAATCCGCCCAAGGTGCAATACAATACAATAACAGCCGCACTAATAATCATAGCGGTCATATAGTCCATACCAAATAAACTGGCAAACAATTTACCGCAGGCCGCAAAGCCGGAAGCAGTATAAGGAATAAAAAACACAATAATAAACAATGCGGCAACTGTGGTCAAAATTCGAGTTTTATCGCCAAAACGTTTGCTGAAAAAGTCAGGAATCGTAAACGCATCTACCCGTTGGCTATACACACGCAGACGTTTTGCAACCAATAACCAGTTGAGATACGTACCGATTGCAAGACCAATCGCAGTCCAAGAAGCCTCAGCCAAACCGCCCATCATAGCAACAGCAGGCAGACCCATCAAAAGCCAACCGCTCATATCAGAGGCTTCCGCACTCATTGCGGTAACATAAGGTCCAAGTTTTCTACCACCTAAGAAAAAATCGCCGGAGCTTTTTGTTTTGGTGGAAGCTTTGATACCAATTGCAATCATCATTACCATATAAACTGCAATGGTACCCAAAATAATCCATGTTGTCGTAGACATTTTGTCTCCTTCTTTCTCAAAAAAATACAAAAATCTCATACCATTAAATATGAAACAATACCTCTTTATTATATCGATACTTGTCACCAATGTCAATATAAATATTTTACTACTTTAAATCGATATCTCATTAAAGCAAAAAGCCCTCTCGTTAAAACAAAAATGCCCTCTCGTTTTGCGAGAGGGCAAAATTCTTTTCAAAAAAAACTATTCTTCTTTTTGACCGGCAGCCAAGCATTTATAAACCAAAGCCGCCAAAACACCGCCAACCAAAGGAGCGACAATAAATACCCAAACATTGGAAAGGGCATCGCCCCCCACAAACAAGGCGGGACCAAAGCTACGAGCCGGATTCACGGAGGTACCGGTAAAATAAATACCGAAAAGCGGCACCGGCAATGGCTCCGGCAAATTGAGCCACAATATACCCGATAAAATCTTTTACCGAAATTTTACCGCTTACCTATTGTATGTGTAAAGAAAAAATTCGCAATAAATTGTGTTTTACAACGCTTCCCGGGAAAACCGTTGGGAATGATACAAACTAATTTTGCCCGAAGCGACCGAGGCGGCCGCAATCGCAACACCGAAAAATACAAAGCCTTGTCCACCGAACAGTTCGACCGCAATGACAATGGTTGCCAAAGGACAATTGGTTGCCCCACAAAACATAGCAACCATACCAATCGCCGCACCAAATGCAACAGGGAACCCCAAAGCAAGCGACAAGGCACATCCCAAAGCCGCACCCATAAATAAGGTGGGAACAATTTCGCCGCCTTTGTAACCAACCGAAACGCAAATAACCGTAAAAATAAGCTTGAATATAAGTGCTTCCATGCCTACCGTATGACCGTGAAAAATATTTTCAATTACCCCGATACCGCTGCCGTTGTAATCATATTTTCCCATCAAAGCAACTGCAATCGCAATAAAAGCGCCTCCACAGAAAACACGAACATACGAATTGGGAATCAGTTTTTGTGCCATCGCGCTCCCCTTTCGCAAAAAATAACAAAAGACGGCACTGATAATCCCTCCGACAATACCAAGTAACACAACAATTAAAATATTAAGCAAAGAAACCGAAGGAACAACTGAAATTGCAAACGATTCGCCATGCGCTCCTATAGCCGTTGCCGTAATATGAGCTGTCACCGAGGATAACAGCGCGGGGGCAAATGCGCGAAATGAATAACTTCCTATGGTTAGTACTTCTAAAGAAAAAACACAAGCGCCAATCGGTGTACCAAAAGCCGCAGAAAACAATGCCGCCATACCACAAATAGTCAGCGTTTTTTGTTCTTGTTCACCAATACGAAACAAACTGCCAACCATACCGGAAACACTACCGCCAAGTTGCAATGCCGCCCCCTCTTTGCCAACCGATGCACCAAATAAGTGACTGAGCACAGAACAAACAAAAACAGCAGGTGCTAACCAAAATGAAACTTTTTTACCGGTACGAGACATATCGAAAATCTGATTGGTGCCTAACGTTTCCACGCCAAGCAACTTATATATACCCACCGTTGCCACCCCTGCAAGGGGCAGCAAATATATTAACCAACTGTTGTCGATCCGTGTTTTGGTAACAAATGAAATTGCTATGCCAAACAAACCGCCCAACAAACCACAAACAGCACCAAGCGTAATGCTAACCGTCAACCATTTTACGACCGTTAACAATCGCTTGCTATCCTTTATTATGCGATTCAAATCAACCACACCTCAATATGTCATATTCATTTTAAGTATATCACAAGCAACAAATTTTGTCAAAATATTATAGAAAACCCCTCAAAATTTGAGGGGTTTACACCTATTCTTTAATTGCTTCTTTGTGTAGTTTATTTTTCCAATAACCGCCATATGCAATCGCCTCCGCTAACACGCACACAGGAATCGCTACGTAAGCGTCGACAATAGAGTGTTGTTTAATAAACACCGTAGACATACATATTAAAATCACCGAAATGAAAACAAATGCCTTCCACTTTTTGGAAACACATTTTTCCTTAAACCATGCCGATGCAATCCCCACAGAATATGCCACGTGCAAAGAGGGACAAACGTTGGTGTCGGTGTCAAAAGAATAAATCATTCCAATCACCTGCGTAAGTACATTGTCTCGTTCAAAAGTGTCGGGACGCAAGTCTTGCATATTGGGATAAATTATGTAAATAGCCATGGCAACTACTTGCGTAATGATAATAAACAACTGGAACCGTTTAAAGCCTTTTGGATTATACAGAGCAAAATACAACAATGTAACTACGATCAATAAATACCAAAAAACGTAGGGAATCACAAACCATTCACAAAACGGAATTACATCATCTAACCAATTGTGTACCACATGACATTGTTCAACGGGAATTAAATTTTCGGTTAAAAAATACAACGAAAAATATCCAACCCAACCCAACAAAAACAACAAATGATTAAATTGCGGGTCGGTCAATTTGGAAAACCGAAATTGACGATAATCCACAACAGGTTTACGCATATAACTACTCCTTTTCGACACGATTATACGGATACAGTTTTTTTGGAATATTGCGATAAGGCACAACCTTGTGACGCGGTAACGACTGTGCAAGTTCGGTGATTTGCGACATCATGCAATCACAAATTCTCTTTCGCTCTTGCTCTTTTTCATTTTCAGGATGAAAAGCAATCGGCTCACCAAACACAATTTTTTTCAAATTGGGCGACAAATACATGGGAACAAATTGCAATGCAACACCTGTTTTTTTATAATACAAACGTGCAACGTCAACAAAGTTGGTTTGAAAATCATATACAATATGATTGTGCTTAACGTCATGCTCGGGGAAAATAACAATATGATTGCCCTCGCACAACTTTTTCACCGTCTTTTTAAAGGTGGAAACAATACGGGCATCCCGATCAACTGAAATGGTTTTAGCGTTGTTAAATAAAAATGAAGCCAAAGGAGCAATTGCATATGAAGCGCATTTATAATACCAATGGGTATACTTTGGCTTTTGTGACCAAAAGTCTTTAAAAGCATAGGCAGGTACTTCTTTTAAGCGCATCATTTCTCCCGCACACCAAGTATAACGTTTGTGTGGCAAATACAGCTCACAGGCAAGAGGACCATGTAATTGGCTATGATTGCCCACCAATATGGATGGTTGCTCGGGCAAATGCTCAAAACCTTCGATGGTATACTTTTTATAAACAAACTTGACAACCGATTTTAAAACTTTATAAAGAATCGATGGTTTTTCGCGACGCACACTCATGTTCCCCTTTCATAAATTATACAAGAGACATTATACCATTGAATTTAAAAAATGCAAGTTCTTTTCGAAGATGTTTATAAAACCGCACAAATAGAAAAAATGTAAAAAAAGAATCCTTGTACCGATGGTACAAGGATTCTGATTGCTGTGAGACTTTTTAAGCTCGGGGAACAATTTTTCAAACACATTTATTCTCCCAAGCCGCCTAAATTGCTGAGTCTGTACGTTGCAGCATCATTACAGCGTGTTTCTGCTTCCGAACGAGGATAACCTACATAGAAACAAAGAACTTCCTCATTTCGAAGTTCAGCATAACCCCATTCGTTAGATTCCGTTTCAACCAAGTAATATTCGTAATCATTATTGTATGCTTTCTGGGTTTTAACCAAACTAATATCCTTAATCTCGACGTCGATTGGCTCCTCACTAGGAGGAGCAGTGGCCTGCGTTAAATTTAAAATCGATTTCGCATTTGTTTCCTCTGGAGAGTCTGAAGCAGCGCACCCCATCAAACAAGCTAACAACATCAGAAACAAAATAAGTGCCAATGCCTTTTTCATTATTATCACCTCCTTATATGTTATAAATTATAACATATAATTATAACATTTGTCAAGCCATAATATTGGTGAGGTGATTACAGTATGGAAGAAAAACTGATTATAAACAAAAAGGCATTAAAAGGCGAGGATGGTTATAAAACCTTTTCAATCAGAATCAAAGAAGAAACGGTTGCCAATCTTGACAAATTAGCAGAGGAAACCAATCGTTCCAGAAACGAACTCATCAATATTTTACTCGATTACGCAATCAACAACAGCGAAGTAAAATAACAACAGCACCTGACTTCTTTTAAAAATCAGGTGCTGTTTTGTAAAAGTAAAAACCCCCGTACTATCGTACGAGGATTTTTGGCTGTTTCGAACCATTTAGATGCCATTATTATTTTTTGGATTTCATTCTTTTAAGAACAACAAACCAAAGAAAAAAAGTACATGTGAAATCGTTCGCTTACGCTCACGGTGAAATCAAAGGCTCACGCCTTTTGTGAAATATTTTGCTAAAGCAAAATGTGAAATTAAATTCGTTCCTTATATGCCGTAGGCATATTTCAAATTTGCGAAGCAAATATTTCATATCGAAGATATTTCACTCGTTCCGCAAGGAACGAATTTCACAGAAAAAGATATTTTGGCATTTTTCGTATGAATCTCACATGAAATTCAAAATCATCTGCGAAGCGGATACCTTTACTTCTTCACTCTTCACTATTACTTATTACCTAATCGACAAGTTTCAAAAGAGAAGAGTGAAAAGTGAATAGTGAAAAAGTAAAATCGACAAGCTTCTGTCGAAACTTGTCGATTTTTGGTGGGAGCGGGTGGGTTCGAACCACCGAAGTCACTGACAACAGATTTACAATCTGCCCCCTTTGGCCACTTGGGTACACTCCCTAATATATTTAGTTTTACCAACCAGAAGTTTGGAGCTGGTGGACGGACTCGAACCCCCGACCTGCTGATTACAAATCAGCTGCTCTACCAACTGAGCTACACCAGCACATTCAGTGTCGAACGCAAGAGACAATATACCATAACGGATATTGTTTGTCAAGAGTTTTTTGTGTTTTTTTCAAAAAAATCTTAATTACTTTTTTTATTGGGATGTCTTACCAAAAGAACGTAGGGCATTTTCATACAAATGATGAGCTGTACCAAGTATAACATCCTTTTTAGGTTGCTTTTCGTTATAATCATCCTCGGGGAAGAGGTGCTTGTAACTATCCACTAAATCTTTGTAACTGCCCTCATAAACCTTATTTTCATCAAAGATTTTTTCA
>JAFYMD010000163.1 GCA_017556785.1 Clostridia bacterium
CTGATAAGCATAGTTCATAATGGTGGGTAGTTGGGCAATCAATTCAATGGATTGACGCAACACGTTGGGGATCGAGGTGTTGTCGGGATTGTAGTCATACGAGTACAACGCCAACACCGAACGAGCCATTTTGTTCATTACGTGAGGAGAGGGTGCTTTTAAAATCATGTCTTCGGCAAAAAATTCGGGCAATTCCCGACTTTCTCCCAGTACCTCGCAAAAGCCTGCCAATTGTTCCTTGGTGGGCAGTTCGCCAAATAACAGCAACCAGGCAACCTCTTCAAATCCGAAGCGGTTTTCCTTTTGACACCCTTCGATAATGTCTTTGACGTTAATCCCGCGGTAAACCAATCGTCCCTCGTCGGGAACCCGTTCCCCGTCGGAGTGCATATAACCGTGCACGTTGCAAATACGGGTCAAGCCTGCCATAACCCCCGAACCGTCGGCGTTACGCAAGCCCCGTTTGACGTCGTATTTTTTGAAATCGTCGGGCGCAATATAGTTATTTTTTTTGAATTCCTCGCATAAATTGGACAAGGAGTTCATGGAAATTTTGGATTGGTTGTGTTGCATAGTTTTATTCCTTTCGGCACGAAGGGAAAAAGAACCAACGTACCCCATTATTTGAACTATTATTTTACAACATATCAAAGGTAAAGTCAATGCGTTTTGGGGAAAAAATCCCCTTGTGGAACAAAAAAACCAAGAAAGAAGGATCGGTATGCGAAAAGGACATTTGATTTTGGGATTGGTACTGCTTATTATGATGGCGATTTTGCCCGCGACAGCAATAACCGGGGGATCAGCCGTTCCGTTGCCGACTCCTTATCGACCACCCGAAACGGTACGGGTCAAGGTGCTGCACGCCGACACGGGAACCGTGTCGGAATACGATATGCAAGAATATTTGTTTGGGGTGGTAGCGGCGGAAATGTCGTTGTCTTACCCAAAAGCGGCGGTACAAGCCCAGACGATAGCGGCTTATACCTTGACGTTGCATCGCATGGAGACTCGTGCCAAAAACCCGCCCGAATGGTTAAAGGGTGCTCACGTAACCGATGACAGCGGGACCGATCAAGCATTTATTACCCGAGATCTTGCCATGGCAAAATGGGGTGAAAATGCCAAGACCAATGCCGCTAATTTAGATGCTTGGATCAAAGAAGTGCTGGGCAAAAAGGTAACCTATAACGGACAAACCGCCCTAACGGTATACCACAGTATTTCGGGAGGGCGTACCGAAGCGGCACAGATCATGTGGGGCGGTACTTACCCGTATCTGGTACCGGTAGAAAGTGTGGGGGATTTGATGAGTGAAGGATATATTTCGGAAAAAACCTTTTCTTTTGAGGAGGTAGCAAAGAAAATTTTGGCGACCTTTACCGCTGACAGCACCCTTGCCGTTGCCCAACGAAGCGACAGCGGTACGGTGCTTGCCGCAACGTTTGGGGAAAAGACCTTGACCGGCAAGGAGGTGCGGGAATTGTTTACCTTGCGTTCGGCTAATTTCGATGTCGAACTGACCGACAAGGGGGTGACCTTTACGGTGCGGGGGTACGGTCACGGGATGGGCATGAGCCAATACGGAGCCAAGGTAATGGCCGAGCAGGGCAGTACCTATGAGGAAATCTTGAAATGGTATTATACAGGATGTCGCTTGGAATAATGCCTCTTTTATCAACAAAGAACCCGACATGGAGCATGTCGGGTTCAACAATTTTTACGGGGTCAAACCAAGAGATTGGACGGTGGTTGGTTTGACCCTACCGCTTGCTTGGCAAATCAGTCGATCCAGTCCAGCAGTTGTGCCGCAGGGCGGAAGCCAACGTCTTGTTTGACGATTTTGCCGTTTTTCATGACCACTAAGGTGGGAATGCTGGTAATGCCAAAGGCGGCGGCCAATTCTCCCTCTTGGTCTACGTCGATTTTGCCCACCAGCAGGTCGGGGCGGGTGTCGGCAACCTCTTCCAGCACGGGTGCCATCATTTTACAGGGACCGCACCAGGTTGCCCAAAAATCCAGCAACACGGTTTGGTCGGTGGTTAATACGGTTTGTTCAAAGATTTCTTTGGTTACGTGAATGACTGCCATGGTTATTCTCCTTTTGTTTTATAATATAGCATACAGTGACAATAGCCTTCGAAATTTTCATCGGCAATTTGGTCACGGAATTCTTGACACATGCATTTGTTTTCTTCGGTTTTTTGCAATTTGCAGGGGCAATATCCCCCTTTTGCTTTTAGCCCTGCTTTGATTTGGGCTACCAGTTCTTTGTCCGGATTCAGTTTGATTGCCATGTTACACCATCCTTTGTTCTTGTTGGTCGTTTGTCGTGTTTTTTGCGGGTTTTGCCATTGCCAGGGTAATGCCGCACACGCTGTCGCAATCGGCAAGCAACAACATTTTGCCGCACTCATTTATGGTGGTGCCGGTGGTGAACACGTCATCTACCAGCAACAACCGTTTTCCTGCTACTGCGGCGGCATTGGCTTCGAATACGCCAAACACGTTGCCTTTTCGGCTGTGCCGAGAAGATCGGTGCTGATCGGGTGCGTCGTATAAGCGTACCAAAGCATTGTCCAGCAGGGGCAGGTCGAGCCAATCGGCAATTGCTTTGGCAAGCAGGCGGCTTTGGTTGTATCCTCGTTGCCTTAACCGTTTTTTGGTAACGGGTACGTATACGATCCCGTCAAAATCGGTTCCGTATAAACGGGCGACGCGATTGGCCATGATTTTTCCGAATACAGCGGCACCCCGTGTTTCGGTTCCTTTTTTTATGGTCAAAATTCCTTGGCGGATGCATCCCTCATAATGAAAAGGGGCGTTGCAAGGAAACAACAATTCAAAATCATTTTCGCAGTTGCAATCGGTTTGGTCGTTTTTTCCGCACCACGGGCATTCGCCCAAGGCAATATGGGGTAGCTGTGTACGACAATGAGAACAAAAATATTGATGACTGTATACCACCTTGCCACAGCCGATGCAACGGGTGGGCTGTACTATATGGATCAGGTATCGGGTGAAACGTCCCATGGGACACCCTCCTTTCCACAGGATTATTCAATATCCAGTTCTATGGGTTCGTCCAGCGTTTCTGACACATACTTTCCGTTCTTTTTTCGTTGACGGACGCATTCGGTCAGTAAATATTCAATTTGCCCGTTCACCGAGCGAAAATCATCTTCTGCCCATGCGGCGATGGCGGTATATAATTTTTCCGACAACCGCAAGGGAATCTGTTTTTTCTCTGCCATATCAATACAAACTACCGGAATTGACAACCGGTTGTGCGTCGTGGTTGCCGCACAGTACCACCAGCAAATTGGACACCATAGCGGCTTTGCGTTCTTCGTCTAAGTCTACCGTTTGCTTTTCGGCCAGCCGTTCCAAAGCCAACTCTACCATGCCGACGGCACCGTCAACGATCATTTTGCGGGCGTCGATAATAGCCGAGGCTTGTTGCCGTTGCAGCATTACCGCCGCAATTTCGGGTGCGTATGCCAAATAGGTAATGCGTGCTTCTATGATTTCCAGCCCGGCATCGGCTACTTTTTGTTGAATCTCGTCCCGAATACGCTCGGCGACCACCTCGCTGGAGCCACGTAAGCTTCCTTCGTCGGCAATTCCGTCGCCGGTGGTGTCGATTCCGGGCGCTACGTCATAGGGGTAAATGCGCACAATGTTACGCAGGGCGCTGTCGCATTGCAAAGAAAGATATTCTTTAAAATTGTCTACCTGAAAAACTGCTTGCGCGGTGTCCACCACCCGCCACATGACTGCTATGCCGATTTCTACGGGATTCCCCAAGCAATCGTTGATCTTTTGGCGGTTGTTGTTTAAGGTCATGATTTTCAACGAAATGCGACGGTCAACGCGGGGCAAATTGTTGGGGGAAGAGGAAGCCTTTTTGACCTGTCCCCCCACGTCTCCGCTTTGACTTAGTCTGGTTTCGGCAGCGGGGTTCACCGCTACGCAAAAGGGATTGACAGCGTAAAAGCCCTCTCCCTTCAAAGTACCGATGTATTTGCCGAATAAGGTGAGTACCAACGCTTCTTGGGGTTTCAAAACCTTTAATCCAAGCAGGGGAATCCACCCTACACAGCACCACAAGCCGCCAACCGCTACCGAAACGATTCCCAACGTGGTGACGGTGGCTTCCAAGGTGACCGCTCCGTAAATAAACAGCGCAATTCCGCAAAGATAAGCCAAAATGGTCAAACATAACACCAACAATCCGTTTTTGCGGTGTTGCAATACTTTTTCCTTCATAAGAAAACCTCCTTTGGTTGATATCAAAATGATATCATATAATCGACAGGTTGTCAAGATTTGCCCGTTATTTTTTTAGAAAAACGGGGAAAGGTCTTTTTTATTTTGGAATTTCGTGGTATACTATAGTTTAATAAAAAACATACGGTAAAGGAAGCGTAAACCATGAAATTGATGATTGCATCGGATATTCACGGATCGGCATATTATTGTCGTCAACTGTTGGAAGCATATCAGCGAGAGGCTCCCGACAAGCTGGTGTTGTTGGGCGATATTTTATATCACGGCCCTCGCAATGACCTGCCAAAGGAGTATGCCCCAAAAGAGGTGATTGCCATGCTGAATCCCTTGGCTGATCAACTGCTTTGTGTACGGGGAAACTGCGACACCGAGGTGGATCAAATGGTGTTGGATTTTTCGGTGCTGAGTGATTACGGTGTGATTTTTGACCGAAATCGTACCATTTATTTGACCCACGGTCACGTGTATTCTCCCCAAAATCCCATGAAATGTTGCCGTGGCGGATTGATGTTGGGGGGACATACCCACGTGCCTACGGTTGTGGAAGGTGACGGCTTTGTGTATGCCAATCCCGGCTCGGTTTCCATTCCCAAAGAAAACAGTCCTCATAGCTATATGATAGTGGAAAACGACCGATTGATTTGGAAAGATTTGTCGGGCGAGGAATATCGTACTTACCAATTATAACCGATCGTTA
>JAFYMD010000164.1 GCA_017556785.1 Clostridia bacterium
TCCGGCTTTGCCTTTGGTATCGGTTTAGACCGCTTAACCACCACTCGTTACATAATCAGCGACATTCGTTTGTTGTTTGAAAACGATTTGCGCTTCTTAGAGCAATTTGATAAATAAGGAGGAGCAACCATGTTTATTTCACTTAGTTGGTTAAAATATTATGTAGAGATTCCAGTTCCGGTTGAAGAACTGTGCGATAAAATGGTTATGGCAGGGTTTGAGGTTGAAGAAATCGTTGACCTTTCTAAAACCATGAGCAATGTTGTTACCGGTAAAATTGTAAAACTAGAAAAACACCCCGACGCCGACAAACTGCAAATCTGCCAAATCGACGTGGGCGGCGACGAACTTATTCAAATTGTTACCGGCGCTTCCAATGTGTTTGAAGGTGCTGTTGTACCCGTAGCAATGCACGACTCTCACCTGCCCAACGGAATGCACATCAAAAAAGGAAAACTTCGTGGCATTCCTTCAAACGGCATGTTGTGTTCGGGTGAAGAACTTTGTATCAAAGATTCCGACTACCCCGGTGCTGAAGTTTACGGCATTCTCATTTTAAAAGAAGATACTGCTGTTGGTGTAGATATGCGTGAAATTCTGCACCTGAACGATTACGTAATCGACTTTAAAATTACCGCCAATCGTCCCGACTGCCAAAGTGTGTTGGGTGTTGCCCGTGAAGTTGCGGTGGTGTTGGGTACCGAATTTAAAATGCCTCAACCCAAATACGAAACCAAAGGCAACAATATCAACGACCTGATTTCGGTTGAAGTAAAAGACTATGACCTTTGCGCTCGTTATATCGGCCGTTGTGTAAACAACCTGAGAATCAAAGAATCTCCCGAATGGTTGAAACTGTGTCTGCGTGCCGCAGGAATGCGCCCCATCAACAACATCGTTGACATCACCAACTTTGTTATGTTAGAAACCGGTCAACCTATGCACGCCTTTGACCGTCGTGACATTGCAGGCAACCAAATTATTGTTCGTCGTGCACAAAACGGGGAACAAATCACCACCTTAGATGAAAAAGAACACACCTTGAACGATTCTATGTTGGTCATTGCCGATGGTGAAAAGCCCTCTTGCCTTGCGGGTATTATGGGTAGTCTTAACAGTGAAATCAAAGAAGATACCAAAGACTTGTTCTTAGAATCTGCCCGTTTCCGTCGCGACAATGTTCGCAAAACCGCTCGTGCTTTGGGTATTCGCACTGAATCCAGCGCTCGTTTTGAAAAAGGTATTGACGTGTTCCGTAGTGAATATGCCATGGAGCGCGCCTTACAACTGATTTATGATTTAGACGCAGGTGATATTGTCGACGGTACCATTGATTGCAACAATGGCTTGCCCGAAACCCGTACCATTACCGTTTCTGCCCAAAGCATTAACGATTTGCTTGGTGTGGAAGTACCCTTTGACAAAATGGTAGAAATCCTCAATTCTTTGGAATTGGAAACCACCTTGACCGACGGCATGCTTACCTGTAAAATTCCTACCTTCCGTGAAGATATTGAAGGTAGAGCCGATTTAGCAGAAGAAGTAATGCGTATTTACGGCTACGACCATATCATTGGCAGACCCATGCGCGGTGCAGTTATTCGCGGTAACGTTTTGCCCACCAGAAAAGCCGATGACAAAGTCAAAACTTTGCTTTGCAGCAATAGTATGCACGAAATCACCACCTATTCTTTCTTTGGTAGTAAAGCCATTGACGTACTCAACCTCGCCAAAGAGGATATTCGCCGCAACGCAATCACCATTCGCAATCCGTTGGGCGATGAATACTCCACCATGCGAACACAGTTGGTCACCAGCATGTTATCTGTTATGGCAACTAACATTAGTCGCAAAAATCCAGACAGTCGCTTTTTCGAGTTAAGCCGCATTTATCTGCCCAAAGCCTTACCCCTAACCGAACAACCGGAAGAACGCGCCACGCTATGCATTGGATTGTATGGTCAAAACGAAGATTTCTTCACCTTAAAAGGCCTGGTAGAACAAGTTCTGGATCTTTTTGGCGTCAAGGCAGATTACGCAAAATCCTCGGAACCCTACTACCACCCGGGACGTCAAGCTTTTGCTGAATACAACGGCATACAAATTGCAAAATTTGGTGAAATCCATCCCGCAACCGCCGGTGCTGTTGGAATCGACCAAAAAGTATACGTAGCCGAAATCGATATGGCCTCGTTATACACCATTGAAAAAGAGCCGATTATTTATCGTCCCATTTCCCAATTCCCTGCCATTACCCGCGACATCGCTTTAATTTGCGATCGCGCCACTCCGGTGGCAACGTTGGAAAAAGCAATTGCTTCGGTAGGTAGCAAATTGATCCAAAGCATCCGCTTGTTCGACGTTTACGAAGGAAATCAAATCGATGCCGATAAAAAGAGCGTTGCATATTCAATTGTTTTGCAATCTGACGCTAAAACGTTAACCGATGAGGAATGCAATGCCGTTATGAATAAGGTGTTCCGTGCTTTGGAACAAGTCGGTGCTCATTTAAGAACCTAAAAATTTTTCTTGCTATTTCTTACGGCATCATGTATAATATTTTTATCATAGTTTATGGAGGTGGGTTCCTTGAACGATAGAACCTTAACATTTTCGATTCCCAACGATCACGAAAACGAAATGAAGCGTACCTTGCAAGCGGTATACGACGCTTTGACCGAAAAAGGGTACAACCCAATTAACCAAATTGTAGGTTACATTCTTTCCGAAGATCCCACTTACATTACGACACATAAAAATGCCCGAAGCATGATACGTCACATTGACCGTGATGAATTGCTCCAGGAATTAGTCAAAAACTATTTATCCCGTTAAGGAGGTTGCTCTATGGCTGAAAACAAAGAGTTTTTAACCTATAAAGGTCATCCATTGGTTCGTTGCGGAGATACCTTGTATTATGGTAGCATGGCTGACAAATACGTTGTTATGATGAAAATTCTCAGCACAAAAAAGATAAAGGATTTAGATGTTGCTGAAAAGGTTATGATTCAGCTGATGTATACCGATGACGAAATGCGTGCTAAAGATCGGATTGTAAAAACCAGCGAAAAAGAAGGTCTTTACAACGCAATGGACTTAGGTGCCATTTGGTTGGAACGCGCGTTACGCGACTAAACAAAAACAAAACGGTAGTACCAAACAGGTGCTACCGTTTTTCTTTTAGTTCTCCGCGTTACAGGGCATACAGGATGATACTTCGTTTTCACAGAATTCTCGCGGAGGAAAGAATTCATCAAGAGGAAACTGAATACGATTAAACATCTCGCAGGGATCGTCGGTGGTTGTAATACATTCTTTGTCGGGAACACAAAAATCATAAACCGGAACCAACATTTGCACATTACGCACCAATTGAACCACCGTAAAAATTCCCAGAGTAACTCCAACAAATCGTTCTATCGTATCGACCGGCGCCAACGTTCCGCCAATCACATTGAGTACAGCAGCGGGAGCGTTAATTGTTTGTGCGCACTGGTCATCAATACAAGTGTTAACGGTAGCGGACAAAATAATTGGGTCGACGGCTTGCACATAAGCCGTGGGAACATTCGTTGTCGCAGGTAGTGTACTTTCCATGGGGGCTGTACTGGAAAACACTTGTGCATTTCCTTCACTACCAAACAAGATCACCCGCTTGTTAAACGTGGCAATCCCGTTTACCGTAGTTGGAGCTGTAGTATCGGCAACATACAAATCCACAGAAACCAAAAAGTAAAAAACCATATCAACGGAATAATACCCGCGCTTAAATGTAACCGGCTCTACATCAACCACCGTTGTTAACAATGTTGCTGAACGTGCTCGCACACCGATTGCCTGGTTGACTGTCAACTGATCATCGGGCGAAAAATAGAGTCTGAGATCTTCCAAACAATCACGATCGCAACAAGAATCATACACACGTCCTGCATCAACACATACTGCTTCTTTAAATTGTTCAGCCATACAAAAATCCTCCTACATTCATTTTTTGGGTGAAGGCTTATGTTACACCGCTATGTTTCGGCGTCACTACCATACTATGACTTCGGAGGATGATTGTGTATTATTCTTTTTCTAATTTTGCGAATTTTTGCATTAATTTTTTGGTACCAACGGAATCAAAGGCAATGGTCAGCAATACATCACCGCCAACAGGAACTGCCTGCACCACCAGACCCACGCCAAATGCTTTGTGTTTCACGCGGTCCCCTACTTTTAAGGGAGCAACCGTAGAAGTCTGTTGCATGGAAGCAGAATAGCCGGGTTTTGTACTGCGGGGTTGCTGTGAGAAAGCGGTTTGACCGGAAAACGATGAAGACGTACCACTTTCAGAACGAAAGAAAACAGAACGTTCAAGTGGCGACACCGCCTTGGCATGATCCACGCATTCCACGGGGATCTCTGCCACAAAGCGAGAAGGACGATTTCGGTTCGTCATACCAAACAATAATCGTTGAAATGCATTGGTTAAATACAATTTTTGCTTGGCTCGAGTAATTCCCACATACATCAATCGTCGTTCTTCCTCAATTTCCTTGTCAGAGGAATAAATCGATTGATTACCGGGAAAAATCCCCTCTTCCATGCCGGTAATAAATACTCTTGGAAACTCTAACCCTTTTGCAGCGTGAAGAGTCATCATGACGACACAATCTTGATCGGCGTTATAGTTATCAATATCTGTCATCAAAGAAACTCCGTCTAAAAAGTCATCCAGCGAAGGCTGTAAACTCTCATTTTCGTATTGAATCATGCTACTGACCAATTCCTGAACATTTTCCTTACGTTCTTGACCTTCGTCACCTTCTGCCAACAATGCCGATAAATATCCACTTTTTTCCAAAACAAATTCCAAAACCTGATGGGGTAGCATTTGTTCTGCTTCGCTAATGGCAGAACAAATGCAGTCGGAAAACTGCTTTAACTTCGTCGCCGATCGTTGCAACTGAGCATATTCATCGATATGACGAATCACATGGAACATAGAGACACCCTGTTCAAAGGCAAGGGAAGCGATTTTGTCAACTGTAACGGCACCGATCCCCCTTTTTGGCTCGTTGATAATTCTGCGCAACCGAAGATCGTCGTTGGTGTTAACAATCAAGTGTAAATATGCCAAAGCATCTTTAATTTCTTTACGATCATAAAACTTAAGACCACCAATCACTCGGTAAGGAATTCCCGAGCGAACGAAAGCATTTTCAATATTGCTCGATTGTGCATTCATGCGATACAAAACCGCAAAATCAGAGTATTTGTTGCCTTTGCTTACGTGGTCCAGCACCTGTTCGGCTATATAACGTGCTTCACCAAATTCGTCAGCAGCGGTATAACACGTAATTTTTTCCCCTTCACCAATATCGGTCCACAAGTTTTTTTCCTTTTGGTGCTTATTATGCTTAATCACCGCATTGGCCGCTTCCAAAATCGTTTCGGTCGAACGATAGTTTTGTTCTAACCGTATAGTTTTGGCATCGGGATATTCTTCTTCAAAACTTAAAATATTTTCAATAGTAGCACCACGAAACGTATATATACTTTGGTTGTCATCGCCCACAACACAAATATTGCCGTGTCTTTGTGCCAACAGCTTCACCAACATATATTGGGCGTGGTTTGTATCTTGATATTCATCAACCATAATATAACGAAACCGATTTTGCCAATAAGACAAAATATCCGGATGGTTTTGAAACATATACACTGTTTGTGTAATGATATCATCAAAATCCATGGCATCGGCGGCCTTAAGTTTTTGTTGATACATTCGGTAA
>JAFYMD010000165.1 GCA_017556785.1 Clostridia bacterium
GCCGAAACGGTTACCCCTTTTCCCTTTGGTTTGTTGGGCATTTGATAAAACGTGTTCACCACTTTTTGGGCAAGTTCGGCAATCCCTTGCACATCTTCCAAGGTTTCGGTGGGCAATCCCATCATAAAATACAGTTTCACACCGGTATTGCCTCCCGAAAAAGCGGTTTCGGCGGTACGTAACACTTCTTCTTCGGTAATATTTTTATTGATCACGTCCCGCAAGCGTTGCGTACCTGCCTCGGGTGCAAAGGTAAGGCCACTTTTTCGCACACTTTGAATCCGTTCCATCAGTTCACGTGGGAAGTTGTCCACCCGCAACGAAGGCAGAGAAATGTTGATTTTTTCGGGTTCGGTCCACGAAAGCATTTGCTCTAACAGTTGCGGCAGTTTGCGGTAATCGCTGGTACTGAGGGAAGACAGAGACACTTCTTCATAACCGCCCATATCACACAAAGAACGTGCTTGTTTGTCTATCAGTTCGGGGGATTTCTCCCGTACAGGTCGGTACACGTACCCCGCTTGACAAAAACGGCACCCCCGAATACAACCGCGAAAAATTTCTTGCACCGCACGGTCGTGCACCACCTCGATATAAGGAACCACAAAGGATTCGGGGTAATGGGCAGTATCTAAATTTTCAATAATTCGCTTCGTAATGGTGGCGGGAACACCGTCTATGGGTGTAATCGCTTCAATGGTATTGTCTTCTTTATAGGTTACGTCATAAAAACAAGGCACATAAAAACCGTCCAGCTCAGCCACCTTACGCAAAAATTGTTTGCGGGACAAGCCTTGCTTTTTGGCTTGTCGATAAACTGTCATCAGCTCGCAAAGGGCTTCTTCTCCCTCCCCCAAACTGACGATATCCACAAAATCTGCCAACGGCTCGCTGTTGTAAGCACATGGTCCGCCGATTACCACAATCGGGTCATCTTCTTTACGATTTTTGGCAAGTAATTCCACACCGCCAAGATCCAGCATATTCAGAACGTTGGTATAAGACAGTTCATATTGCATGGTAAACCCGATAAAATCAAAATGATGTAGGGCATCTTTACTTTCCAAAGCATAAAGAGGCAGATTGTGTTTTCTCATTTTTTCTTCCATGTCTTCCCAAGGAGCAAAAACGCGCTCGCACCAAACACCATCCATGGCGTTAAGTGCAGAGTACAAAATCTTCATACCCAAATGGGACATACCAATCTCATAAACGTCAGGAAAACAAAACGCAAAGCGAATGTCTACCTCGTCTTTGTTTTTCACAACGCTGTTCATTTCACCACCGGTATATCGTCCCGGTTTTTGTACTTGATTTAAAATGGCTTCCCATTGCAATTTGTTCATATGATTTCGCCCTACTTATCTGTTATATGGTTTTACTTATCATACACCATTTCTCTTATTATTGCAAGAGCGTCTTTTGGTGCGAATTTGCAAAGCACTCATATAAACGCAAAACAATAGCAACATGGGATTGTGATTACACAAAAACACCCAAACGCCAATTCCTGCGATTGCTGAAATCGTTATGATGGAAAGTAGCCTCACCGCGTATTGATACCACATACGGTCACATAGAAGCAGCAGTACTTGGTATCCATCCATTGAATAAACCGGTAATGCGCTAAATCCCGCCAAGAACCAATTTACCATGCTAAAATCCCCACGGGTCAACACCCCCGCGAGCACGCCACCAAAAACACCACCCAACGAAATCAAAACCTGTTGCAAACGAGAAACAGCCGTAGCGGGAGACACTACGTTGATCTCAAAGGTCAATAACCAAATGGCCACAGGCAGGCATTGAAACCATGCCAAAAATACAAAATGACCTGCTTCATGAATCAATACGGCAAGAAGAAACAACGACATGGTTCCTGTTCGGTCAATGAACAATAAAATGGTAATGAATCCGGTAAATAAGGGACTAACCGTAATCTCGCATCGACCAAGCCGAAATCTCACAAGAAATCAACCACCCACGTGGGATCGATTCGATATTCCCCTCGTCTTACCTCAAAATGCAAATGTGGTCCGGTTGAAACTCCCGTAGTGCCAACCAGTGCAATCGTTTCCCCTTTATTAACCCGTTGGCCCGTTTCAATCAATCGCTGTTGACAATGGGCATAAACCGTTTTCAATCCCCCGCCATGATCGAGGATCACATAATTTCCGTAAGAATCATTATAATTGGATTCTTGTACCCTACCGGGCAAGGCGGCAACGATGGGATCGCCTTCATCGGCACCGATATCTACCCCTTGATGAAACAATCTGGTGCCGTAGATGGGGTGAATACGATATCCGAATGGGGATGTTATTCGCCCCGATACCGGAATTGCCATTTAATTTATATTACTTTTGGGCATACCCGTACTAAGCAATAGGGATTCCGTTTTGGGCAATGCCGAAGAATCGTCGACAGAATCCCCGTAAGACGAATCCACCGCCAAGGGGGAGAAAACCGTCTGTGTTACGTTCATAGCAGTAGGTGTCACCACGTTTTTGGGATTGGTTACCTCCTCTGCGGAAGTCACGTCCCCAAAGGTGTTTTGATATTGCGAGCGAACAGAAAGGTACCAATCACCGCCAATCAAGCGAATCAACAATACCGCTACCAACAAAATGCCGCATAACACGATTTGCGATATTGCGTGATCAAAATAAGAGTCGCCTGTATTGGTGATTCTTTTTCGCTTTTGGGAAGATCTGTTTGTTTGGTTGTTCATGCACTCACCTCACCTATCTCTATGCAACAACAAGGGGGAAAATGCTTGACAAACGTCACGAAACAGAATAAAATAGAACTGTGACTGAGTTGAACGGTCGCGCAATTGAAACCGACCTTATCAATCGGTGGATCTTGTGAGGAAAGTCCGAGCTCCGCAGGGCAGGATAACGGCTAACAGCCGCCGAGGGCGACCTTAGGGAAAGTGCAACAGAGAGATACCGCCGACAATTTGTCGGCAAGGGTGGAAAGGCGAGGTAAGAGCTCACCGGCGTGCAGGAGACTGCACGGCCATGTAAACCCTATCCGGAGCAACATCGACCGAAACCATACGTCTGCCCGACGTGTTTCGACGGATGGCTTGAGCGGCAAAGCAATTTGTCGTCGAGATAGATGATCGTTTTTAACAGAACTCGGCTTACAGACTCAGTCACACCACTTGAATTTTTGTAGGGGCTCGTAACAGCCCCTTTTTTTGTAGGTGATCCCATGAAAGAAATCGCCCATATCTATACCGATTTTCCCACCAAATTCGGCATTCCCCGTCAAAGCGGATTGATTGACGAGTTGGTTGGCAAGATCGTATTTACCAAAGAATATCGCGATCCCCAAGCGTTACGAGGGTTGGAGGAATTCTCTCACCTATGGTTGATTTGGGAGTTTTCGGAAAATCTGCGGGAGGGGTGGACCCCCACCGTACGACCCCCGCGGTTGGGCGGCAACAAACGGGTAGGCGTATTTGCCACTCGTTCTCCTTTTCGACCCAACCCCATTGGACTTTCTTGCGTGAAATTGATTGACATAAAGCACGAACGGGAAGGAACGGTACTATACGTCAGCGGTGCCGATCTGATGAACGGAACCCCCATTTACGACATTAAGCCTTATATTCCTCTCACCGACTGCAAGCCCGAGGCCACCGAGGGGTACACCACGCATACCAAGCAACATTTTTTGACGGTGAACTTTCCCGAAGCGTTGTTACAGCTAGTTCCCTCAGACAAACGAACAGCGCTGATACAGGTGTTGGAACAAGACCCTCGCCCCTCGTATATAAACGACCCGGACAGAGAATACGGGGTGTTTTTCGGCAATCAAAACATTCGATTTACGGTAAATGAACAGACGTTAACCGTACTCCACGTAGAACAAACAAAGGAGGTGCTACCATGAAACAGATTCATTTATTGTGCAACGCTCATCTTGATCCGGTTTGGCAATGGCAACGTCCCGAAGGCATGGGGGAAGCTATTTCCACTTTTCGTATTGCTGCAGACTTTTGCGAGCAAAACAAAGGGTTTGTTTTTAATCATAACGAATCGCTGTTGTACGAATGGGTAGAAGAATATGACCCCGCTCTGTTTAAACGAATTCAAGACCTTGTCAAGCAAGGCAAGTGGCACATAATGGGCGGATGGTATTTGCAGCCCGATTGCACCATGCTGTCGGGAGAATCGTTCCTTCGTCAAATTGAAATCGGAAACCGTTATTTTATAGAAAAATTCGGGGTAAAACCCATTACCGCCATGAACGTAGACCCCTTTGGTCATACCCGCGGATTGGTGCAGATTTTAGCCAAAACAGGGTATGAAAATTACTTGTTTATGCGTCCCAACGGCATTGTACCCGAACGGGATTTTATTTGGGAAGGTTATGACGGCAGTCGTGTGTTGGGACATTGCCTGTGGGCGGCTTATCGTACCCCCAAAGGACAAGCGGGCCCCCGAGTAGCAGGATCTCTTGCTTTAGAAGGAGATTCCAATCTGGTATTGTGGGGCATTGGCAACCATGGCGGCGGCCCTTCCAAAGACGATTTGGACAACATAAACGCAATCATTGCCGCCCATCCCGAAATTCAAATCACCCATTCGGATTGCAACACCTACTTTGCCACGGTTGATAAAGACAAATTACAGGTCATTGACCGTTCTATGGTACATTGCATGGTTGGTTGTTATACCGCTATGGTACGAATCAAACAAATGCACCGCACGTTGGAAAACAAACTGAATTTGTGCGAAAAACTGTTGGCAGTCAGCGGCATTGACTACGACAAAAAAGAATGGGAGCAAGCCCAAAAAGCGCTGATGTTCAACCAATTTCACGATATTTTGCCCGGCTCTATGGTAAAAGCGGCGGAAGAAGACTCCCTTCGTCTGTTCCACTACGGGGACGAAATTGTTTCACGTTTGATCACTAAAGCCATGTTTAAATTAAGCGAGCATCAAACGCCTGCCGCCGAAAATACCATTCCGGTTATGGTATTTAACCCTCATCCCTATGCGGTAGAGACCGATATTCCCGTAGAATTTATGCTACAGGAACAAAACCGTAACGAAAACGAGGTAACCATTGCCACCGCCTATGATATCAACGACAATCGGTTGCCCACCCAAAACATTAAAGAAGGCAGTAACATTACCATGGACTGGCGTAAAGCCTGTACATTCCACGCAGTGTTAGAACCCATGCAACTGAATCGTTTTGATTTGCATTTAGAAGTCGTTCCCCTGCCCCGTCGACCCATTGCACCCTGTGAAGAAACCAAAACCCATTTTGTGGTTTCCACCAACGATTTGACCGTAAAAATCAACAAGCAAAGCGGGCTGATTGACCAATACACCGTAAACGGCAAAGATTATTTAAAAGCCAACAGCGGTAAGATTCGAGTATACGCCGCCGACGAAGACCCTTGGGGCATGGTAATTGGCGGATATCACCAATGTCTTGGCGAAATGACCTTGGTATCAAACGACGAAGCCAACCGCATCAACGGTTGCCCCAATGCCACCACTCCCAACGTACGGGTGATTGAAAACGGCGACGTGGTTTGCAGAATTCAAGCCACCTTTGGTTTTGAAAATTCTTATGCCATTGCTACCTACACCATTCCCAAACAAGGCGAGCAGGTTGACCTGCACCTGAAAACGGTGACTGCCGATGCCAACCGAGTTTATAAATTGTGCTTTGACACCAACTTTGACCAACCCGCCTTTGTGGGACAAACCGCATTTGGTCGCGAGGTACTGCTCAACGGCGAGCGAGAAGTGACCTATCAAAAATGGTGCGGCATGGAGCAAAAAGAAAGCGGACTTTACTTACTCAACCGCGGTACTTACGGTGGCAGTTGTGTAGACAATCGCCTACAAGTCACGTTGCTTCACACCGCCGCCTATTGTGCCCACCCCATTCCCGAACGGCAGTTGGTAGACACCGACCTGCATTTAGACCGCATGGATATGGGTCAGCGGGAATACGATTTTGCCCTGACCACCAAGAGCGATTGCATTGACGCGGTAAGCGAACAATTTAACCAACCGCCCCAAACCTTGGTATATTTCCCGAGTGGCGACGGCAACACACCCGACACCGCTTTTTCCTTTGACAACAAGCAAGTGGTGTTGTCTTGTTACAAACCTACCAATGACGGCGCAAGCTTGATTCGTTTGTTTAACCCCTTAAATGAAAACACCGACGTAACCGTAACCGTAGGTAAAGCAACCTATTCCCTGCACCTTACCCCATACGAAGCGGCAACCTATCGGTTAGACAAAAACAAACTTACCCCTTGCGATATGATTCAGTTATAAAAAGAGTAAACCCCCGACAAGTCGGGGGTTTACTCTTTTTACTCAATTTCGGTTACTTTGTAACCTTCTTTTTCCACCAATTCTTTCAGCAGGTCGTTTGCAACTTCTTTTTCCAAAGTTACTACTGCCGAATCGGTTACATGGTCGACTTGTGCCTCTTTTACGCCGTCTACGGCCTCCAACACGGTTTTTACGCGTCCCGAACAATGGGGACACATCATTCCTTCAATTTTCATGGTTTTGGTCATGATTTGTTCCTTCTTTCTTGATTGTTTTGCAATATGGTCGCGGTTGGATTTATAAGGATTCAACCGATTGAGTCGTAAAGCATTGGTTACCACGCACACGCTGGAAAGACTCATGGCGGCGGCACCAAACATGGGGTTCATCTCCCACCCAAAAACGCCGATAAACGCCCCTGCGGCAAGAGGAATGCCAATCATATTATAAAAAAATGCCCAAAACAGATTTTGCTTAATGTTGCGCATCACCCCTCGGCTTAACCGAATAGCGGCAGGCACATCAACAAGGGTACTGTTCATAAGCACCACGTCAGCGGCATCCATAGCGATATCGGTGCCCGCTCCAATGGCAATCCCCACGTGGGCACGGGTTAAAGCGGGAGCATCGTTAATACCGTCGCCCACCATGGCGGTGTTGCCCGTTTGCTGCAGATTACGAATTGCCGTTTCTTTTTCGTGAGGCATTACGTCTGAAATCACACGGTCAATCCCCGCCTGCCCCGCAATGGCAAGGGCGGTTTGGCGATTGTCACCCGTAAGCATTACCGTTTCAATTCCCATGTTTTGCAAAGCACCTATAGCGGCTTGACTGTCGTCTTTTATCACATCTGCCACCGCAATAACACCGTAAAACCGTTCTTTTGTGCCAAACAAAAGTGGCGTTTTGCCTTGATTTGCCAAGGCTTGCAGTTGATTGATTTGGCTTTCAACAAGTGGATGATACTGCTGTGCGAGTCTTACGTTGCCACCAAAAAGCAGTTGCCCCTTTTGGGTTGCGGTTACCCCTTCGCCTGCAAGGGAGGTAAATTCTTCCACCCCTTGGGGAGTTAATCCACCCTCGCTACCGTAAGCCACAATAGCACGGGCAAGAGGATGCTCGCTGTTTTGCTCTAAATCAAAGGCGATAGCAAGCAACTCATGGTTGGTGATTCCCTCAGCGGGAACCAAATCGGTCACATGCGGTTGCCCTTTGGTGATGGTGCCTGTTTTATCCAATGCAACAATTTGGAGTTTTCCCGTTTGCTCCAAAGCGGTGGCGGTTTTAAACAGCAACCCGTATTTGGCGCCAAGACCGCTTCCCACCATAATGGCAACCGGGGTTGCCAGCCCCAAGGCACAAGGGCAACTGATCACCAATACCGAAATGGCACGTGCCAAAGCAAAACCAATGGGTTGCCCCAAAAATGCCCAAATCGCAAACGTAACAAGTGAAATGCCCATAACCACGGGCACAAATACGCCCGAAACCTTGTCGGCAATTTTAGCAATCGGCGCCTTAGTGGCGGCGGCATCGCTTACCATTTGAATAATTTGTGCAAGTGTGGTGTCTTGTCCCACACGGGTTGCCTCACACCGCAGAAATCCCGACTGATTGATGGTAGCCGCCGAAACCGAATCTCCCACGGTTTTGTCAACCGGCACGCTTTCCCCGGTAAGTGCCGACTCGTTGACCGCACTTGAACCTTCTAACACCCGACCGTCTACGGGAATTTTTTCACCCGGTCGCACCAAAAACACGTCGCCAACCACCACTTGGTCAAGGGGTAATTGCACTTCTCCCTCTGACCGCACAACGGTGGCGGTTTCGGGTGCAAGTGCCATCAATTTTTCCAAAGCAGATGTGGTTTTGCCTTTAGATTTGGCTTCTAACAATTTTCCTACGGTAATTAAGGTAAGAATCATAGCCGC
>JAFYMD010000166.1 GCA_017556785.1 Clostridia bacterium
AACGCATTTTGGTGGCTACTTTTTCCAGCAATATTCATCGTGTACAACAAATTGTTGATGAAGCGGTTAAATGCAAACGCAAGGTTTGTGTTTGCGGTCGCAGCATGGAAAATGTGGTGAATATTGCCATGGAATTGGGATATTTGAATATTCCGGACGGTGTTTTAATCCCGATTGATATGCTTCGACAATACAAAGATGAGCAATTGGTAATCATTACCACGGGATCACAAGGAGAGCCGATGTCCGCCTTGCATCGCATGGCGTTCAACGACCATCGCAAAATCACGGTTGGTCCCAATGACTTGGTTATCATTTCAGCTACCCCGATTCCGGGAAATGAAAAAATGGTAAATTCGGTTGTCAATGAACTGATGAAGCAAGGGGCACAAGTGGTACATGAGAGGATGTATGATGTACATGTTTCCGGTCATGCTTGCCAAGAAGAATTAAAGCTTATGCTTAGTTTGGTCAGACCGCAATACTTCATTCCTGTGCACGGTGAGCAAATGCATTTGCGTAAAAGCAGCGAACTTGCTATGGAGATGAATCTGCAAAAGCAAAATGTTATGATTTCCGATATTGGGAAAATTATCGAAGTTACCCCCAAAAGCATTCGTACGTACGGCGATGTGCCGGCAGGTTCGGTTATGGTAGACGGACTGGGTGTTGGAGATGTTGGGGTTAGTGTGTTGCGCGATCGTAAACACTTGTCGGAAGACGGTGTGATCGTTGTGTCGGTTTGTTTAAGCAGTTATACCTATGAGATCGTGTCAGGACCGGAATTGACATCTCGTGGATTTATTTATGAAAAAGAAAGCGATATGTTGCAAAACGGAGCGCGACATATTGTAGAACAGGCTTTAGCGGCATTGTCATACAAAGAAATGAAAGACTTTAACATTGTAAAAGGAAAGATAAAAGACGCTCTTTCCCGATATATTTATCAAATCACACGGAAAAATCCCATGATCATTCCTGTAATTATGGAAGTATAATATTGTTTTAGGCGGTGATCCCTATGAGTGAAAAGAAAAGGAGTCGACAAACAGTAAAAAGGAATCGCTCCAAAGAAGTGGACAGCACGACGTTAGTACGTTTGGTGGTTTTGTTGGCGACTGCTTTGGTTTCTGTGTGTGTTGCTATGTACTTTACCGGCAACAGAATGGTGTTTTACGTTGCCGCAGGCATTGCGGTTGCTCTATTGATTTGGGCTTACACTGTGATTCGTAAAACCGGTAAAGCGGTATCGGGATTTTATCGGTCGGTTATTAAACGCCTTTCCATGCCGAATTCCGACATTTATAATCAGTTTCGATTACCTGTGGTATTGTTGCAGGGAAACAATGTGATATGGTACAACTCGTTGTTCCGTTCTTTGGTTTTGCAAGGCAATGACATGGTTGGTCCGCTACCGGACGAAATTATGTCCCAGTCGGAACGTTCGGCACTACGGATGTATGAAAAAGTTGACGTAGAAATTAACGATCGTAAATTTACGGTGTATTCTTCGGGGTATCAAGACAAAAACACTACAACGACCGTGTTGTATTTTGTTGATGTAACCGATTTGAAAAACATAGAACGTGAATATTTTGAAACCAGACCGGTGGTAGCGATTTTTTCAATCGATTCTTATGATGAATTGACCAAAGATATGGCGGACAGCGATCAAGCCAAGTTTAAAGGTGCGATTGACCGCGAAATAGAACTTTTCACCGAGAAATTACAAGGCGTCACCAAACAATTGAAGAACCATCGTTACATATCTTTGCTGGACGAACGAGGTCTGTCTTTATTAAAAGAAAATAAAATTGCCGTACTGGATCGGGTTCGCAATCTAACCTTTGACGGCGGAATAAAAGCAACGCTTTCCATTGGAATCGGACGTGGAGAAGACAGTTATAAGGCTTGTGAAGCGTCAGCGTTGCAAGCGTTGGAAATGTCACAAGGTCGCGGCGGGGACCAAGCTGCGATTAAAACGGACGATACGTATGAGTTTTTTGGAGGTGTGTCCAGCACAGGGGTGGAAAAGCGAACGAAGGTTCGTACCCGTGTGGTAGCATCGGCCTTAAAAGAATTGATCCGAGGTAGCGATCGCATCTTTATTATGGGACATCGCTTTGGTGATATCGATAGCTTAGGTGCGTCTTACGCTCTGTGGAATTGTATCCACGCTTTGGAAAAAGAGGCATATATTGTATTAGATGAAAAAACACATTTGGCACAAAGCTTAATACAAAAAATTAAAGCTGATGCCGGTAACGCGGTTATCATTACCGAGAACGAAGCGTTAGAATTGATAACACGGCAAAGTTTGTTGATCATATGTGATACACATCGACGTGATTTTGTTGAATCCCCCAAACTGTACGACCAAGCACATACTACCGTGGTAATCGATCACCATCGTAAAAACACCGATTATATTGACAACAGCGTTATTTTTTATCACGAGCCCCACGCTTCCTCTACTTGTGAAATGGTAGCGGAATTGCTTCAATATATTGATGCCACGGTGGTAGGTAAGTCTCAAGCTGACGCTTTGTTAGCCGGTATTATGTTAGATACGCGTAATTTCGTTTTACGCACCGGTGTACGTACGTTCGAAGCTTCGGCATTTTTGCGTAGTAGGGGAGCTGATCCTGTTGCTGTGAAAAAGTTGTTTGCCGACTCCTTCCAAGTGTACCGTGAACGAGCGTTGTTGGTTTCATCGGCCGAGTTTTATCAAAATCATGCGATTGCCTTGGCAAAACCCGGTGTTTCGGTCTCGCGTGTAGCGGCATCACAAGCTGCGGACGAATTGTTGAATATTGAAAACGTAGATGCCTCCTTCGTTATGTTTGCGGCAGGAGACGGTGTAAATATTTCCGCGCGATCTTTGGGAAAGATTAACGTACAAATCATTATGGAAGCTTTGGGCGGTGGCGGACATCATACTATGGCCGCAACGCAAATCCCCAAAACAACCATGGAACAAGCAAAGCAAAAATTGTTGCATATTTTAAAACAAATGCCCGGAAAGGAAGAATAATCAATGAAAGTTATATTAACGGCTGATGTTAAAAATATCGGGAAAAAAGGAGAACTGCATCAAGTGTCTGACGGTTACGCCAGAAACTTTTTATTGCCCAAAGGTCTTGCAATAGAGGCGGGAGCTCAAGCTATGACCGAGTTGAAAAATCGTGAAGATTCCGATGCGTTTAAAAAGAAAAAAGCAAAAGAAGATGCCGAAACCAATAAGGCCAAGTTGGATGGTAAAACCGTTCGTATTTCCGCCAAAGCGGGCTCAGCAGGTCGCTTGTTTGGTTCGGTAACTACCGGTGAAATCGCAACAGCAATTAAAAATGCAACCGGTTGTGATGTGGACAAGCGTAAAATCAGTTTGAATAGCGACATTAAAAATTACGGCACCTATACTGTCGAGGTGAAATTACACCAAGGGATTTCGGCTCAATTGACAGTAGAAGTCGGAGAATAATATAAAAGGAGTACTATCATGGAACAAAAAACCTTACATATCGTATCCCACTCCCATTGGGACCGTGAGTGGTACATGAGTTTCGAACAACACCGTATGCGGTTGGTGGAATTGTTTGATACGTTAATTGAAACAATGGAAAACCATCCCGAATACAGGTATTATCACATGGACGGTCAATACGTGGTGATCGAGGACTATTTGGAAGTTCGTCCTCAAATGAAAGATCGACTGTTTAAATTGATTCAAGACGATCGTATTCAAATCGGTCCTTGGTACGTATTGCAAGACGAATATCTCACCAGTGGTGAAGCCAATGTTCGTAATATGCTGTATGGGATCAAACTGTGCAAAAGCATTGGTGCCGATCCGGTTATGTGCGGATATTTCCCCGATGCTTTTGGTAACATTTCACAAGCACCCCAAATTTTGCGCGGATTTGACATTGATACGGCCGCTTTTGGTCGCGGTGTGCGTGCAATTTTGGAAAACAACACGGTGGATGGTAGTCCCGTTGTCAATCCTTCGGAAATTATTTGGCGTTCTCCCGACGGCTCGGAAGTCGTAGGCGTTATGTTTGTTGCGTGGTATCACAACTCCATGGAGTTGCCTACTACGGCCCCTGAGTTGAAAGCGAAGTTGGATGAAACTTTGGGCAATCTGGCACCGTCTGCCGCAACCCCTCATCTATTGGGGCTTAATGGATGTGACCATCAACCGGTGCAAACCAACGTATATGAAGCGATTGAATTGGCCAATGAAATTTATAAAGATGAATATAAAGTGATTCATTCCAACTTTAAGGATTACATTGATGCGGTTCGTCCTTATAAAGATTCCTTCCCGTTGCAAGAAGGGGAAATCAACGGTCAACAAACTCCGGGCGCTGTTCCGCTGATTGATACTGCTTCCACCCATGTTCCTCTGAAGCAAAAAAATCACAGAGGTCAAAATGCTTTGGAACGGATTGCCGAACCTTTAAGTGTAATTGCCATGCACAGCGGTGACAAATATCGTTACGACGAATTGTTCTATGCTTGGCGTACCTTAATGCAAAATCATCCCCATGACTCCATTTGCAGTTGCAGTTGCGATGACGTTACCCGTGAAATGGTAACTCGTTTTGAAAAATCCTATCAAGCGGCGAAATTCGTTGCCGACGAAGCCGTGGATGGTGTGGTAAAAGCCATAGACACCCGTGATTTGGCAGAAAACAATATTGTCGTTTTCCATACCAGTCCTTTTAAAACCACCGACACGGTTACCACTTTTGTGGATTTCCCCGAAAATACCGATGCAACTGCGGTTTCGGTGACTGACCGTTATGGCAACAATATTCCCTGCAGTTTTAAAGATTTGGGGCGTACCTTTACGTATACCTTGCCCAAAGACAGTTTCCGTAAACCTAAGCACGTAAAGCGGTTTGAGGTAACCATGCTGATCACTGCTGAGGGGATTGGCTACAACACGTATTTGGTACAACCTGTTGCCAAACAAGTGACTTGTGATTTAAAAGTGTGCCAAAATGGTGCCGAAAATAAATTTTTGTCTTTCGTGATTGAGCAAAATGGCTCTTTGACCATTACCGACAAACGGAGCGGACGTGTTTATCATAACAACAATATCTACGAAGATTTGGGCGACGTTGGTGAAAGTTATAACTTCCGCCCTGTAAAAGATGACGTCGCTATTACCACCGCTTCTGACGTGGCAAACGTATGGCTTGCCGAACAAACCGACCTGTCGGTGACCTTTGGGATTGAAAATCATATTTCCATTCCCGTGGGTGCAGTTAATAAACTCCGCACCGCCGAAACCATTGATCACACGATTACCACCTTTGTTACCTTAAAGGCCGATGTGGCTCGTGTAGACGTGAACACCAAGTTTAACAACCAATCGGAAAATCATCGGTTCCGTGCATTGTTCCAACCTGAAATTGTATGCGATACTTGCTTGGCGGAAGGTCAGTTTGACGTGGTTGACCGTGAAATTGTTCCTCATAAAAACTGGAAGAATCCCTGCTATTGCCAACGGATTCAATCCTTTGTGGGTATGCAAGATAAAAATGACGGTATGGGCCTCATGGTTGCTGTACGCGGTTTGAATGAATACGAAGTGTTGCGCGATGGCCAAAACACTTTGGCTTTGACCCTGCTTCGTTGCGTGGGTGAAATGGGCGACTGGGGCTATTTCCCCACACCCGATGCCCAATGCAAGGGTGACCATTCGTTGTGCTATTCGATTATTCCATTCGCGGCTGATACACGCGCGTGTGCTTATCATGAAGGGTTTACCTTTAACGGTGACGCTTTGCACGCAGTTGCTACCGGTAAGCACGATGGTACCCAACCCGCTCAAAAAACCTTGGTTAAGGCAAGCGGCGATTATATGTCTTTCGTTGCCTTTAAAAAGGCAGAAGCCGATGAGGGTGCTGTTCTTCGTTTTTACAATGCCAATCGGGAGGCTACCGAACTTGATTTGACCTTCCCTCAAGGCGTACAAACGATTGTGTCGGTCAACTTGGCCGAAAACGAACAAGAAACCTTGTGTGGCGATCAACTGCAAGTGAAGGTTCCCGGTAAAAAAATTGTGTCTTACAAAATTAAATTCTAAACCATTTTGGGGTATCATCCTTTTGGGTGATACCCCGATTTTATGACAAGATTTTGTAAATACTTTGCAAAAAAATGCAAAGACAGAGTTTGCGAGTGTATTGTATAATATAAACACTATCATTTAAGGAGAGTTAATTATGGGATTATATGATGAATTTCGCTTTAAACCTGCTCCATGGCTTCCTCACAGCAATTTGCCCTTGGAAGAACTGGAACGCGTTCGCAATATTAAGCGGGAAGATATGGAATATACCAACGAAAACGGATTTTCGGTCAAGGTGGTTTTAGATCCCACGTTGCACATGGTACAAGATATGTTTTATCGGATTTTGATGTCCGATTTGAACGATACCCCGTTGACCATTATTTGCCCCAACCAATGGCCCGCTGCCTATTCTGCGGTAGCAAATATGTTGAATCAACACAATGTTTCTGCTCGTAACGTGCATGCGTTTGCCATGGACGAATGGGCTGACGAGGACGGCAACGTAGCACCTCTTACTTATGGTGCCGGCTTGGGTTATTCGTTTATGAATCATTTCTATGGTCGTATTCGTGAAGATTTGCGTCCTCCTGTTGACCATTGGCATGTTCATACCAATGAAAACAAAGGTGAAGGCGTATATTCTGCCATGATCGAAGAAATCGGTGGCGGTGGTGCGGACGTAGTTTATACCGCGACCGGCTGGCCGGGTCATACTGCGTTTATTGACCCGCATACCGAAGAATTTAAGGCTGATTCTTTAGAAGAATTCTGCAAATTGGGTTCTCGCATTGTAACGACTACTCCCTTGACCATTTGCGAAAATTCAATGTTTAGCCCCATGGGCAACTCGGGTGACGTTTGGGCGGTGCCTTATAAATCCGCTACGATTGGTCCTCGTGATATTGTCAATGCTCGTGAACGGTTTGAACTCCATAATTTGCTGTTGAGCGAATCGGGTGTTACCTGGCAACGCATGATTTCTCGTTTGGAATTGTACGGTCCCATTTCCATGGAGTGTCCCGCTTCTATCATTCGACTTGGGAAAGGTACTTGCTTTGTTTCTGAAGCGATTGCCAAGCCCTTTGCCAGTTGGCATTGCGGTATCGAAGATAAAGATATCTAATCATAATACAAAGAAAGCCCTCGGAGGATTCCGAGGGCTAATTTTATGCTAAGTTATTGGTTTTCACAGGCTAAAATAAATTGTGCGGCTTGATCTAAAACAACCAAAAGGTCGGGCACGCTGGCGGTTTGATCGGCGGCGGGTAGACAACAGTGATCTCCGCCTTTGCACAAGGTAAAGAGGCTGTTAACGCCTGCGCTGGTAAGCGCTTTGTAAAGAATATCGGAGTGGATGGGAAGAACCAAATCATCTTTATCGCCGGCGGCGAGATAGGTTGGTGGCGTGCTGGAATTGATCATGAAATACGGGCTGAAACGATCGTATTCTTCACGAGTTTCTTCGGCAAACAGAGGTTTGATGTCAATGGGTGAATATAGTTCTCGGTTTTCAAACGGCAATATTGTGGCAGGTGAAATGGCTGCAACTCCTTTTACGGTAAAAGAATCTGTGTAGATGCGATTTTGTCCGTTGATGCCGTTGGGGTCATCGTATGCCGCAATCAAAGAGAGGTGTCCTCCCGCTGAATGTCCCATGGTGTAGATGCGGTTAGGATCAATTTTGAGGATTTCACTGTAGTGAGAAAGATACCCCAAAGCATCAAAAATATCGGTTACGATTTCTCGCATACTGACTCCGTCGGCTTGTTGACCGCGATATGAAATGGTGGCAACGGCAAACCCATTGGCTCGTAAAAACTCGGCAGTTGATTTGGCCATGTTGTACATGCTGATTGATGTGTTGCGTTGCCAACCACCGCCGGGGATCAATAATAATATCGGAGCCAACTCACCACGTGTTTGCGTTGGTGGGAAAAAATACATGTCATTGATACTGTTTCCAATTTGTTTATAAATTAATTGTTGTTGAGAATTGTCGATCGGTGCGGTGTTCATGCATATACCCCTTCCTTGTTTACTACATATATTATAAATTGCATGGTTCACAATGTCAATGGATATGCGGCATAATTCTGCTTGTCTTTCATAAACATAGATAGACAACTATGTTAGGGAGGCAGATTAAATGACAATGATAAAAATCATAGGAATGATTTTGGGGGTTGTTTCATTTTTGTGGATGTTTGTTCGTTTGGGAAAACGAACAAATCCCATTAAAACGTTTGTGGGTTCGGCATTTTTGGGGGTTCTGGCGTTGGTGTTGGTTTGCGTAGCGGGGCAGTTTTTTTCAAAAACTCTGCAAATCAATTGGTATACCGTATCAACATCGGCCGTTTTGGGAATTCCGGGGGTAATATTAATGGTTTTGATTCATTTGATATGGGCATTCTAGTAAAGTAACTATTGAAAAATAATTCTAATGGAGTATAATAATATAAATGCTTGTTGAAAGGATTGATTTTATGAATACCGCTATACAAGAGTATTATAATACATTTCGAGGAAAGCGTGTTGTGTTTTGCGGAATTGGTGTAAGTCATCAACCGTTGATTGAAATATTTGCTCAAAATGGTGCTTTGGTAACGGCTTGTGATAAACGAACATCGGAGCAAATGGGTGATTTGGTAGAGAAATACCAAAGCATGGGAGTTACGCTTTGCTTGGGCGAAGGGTATATGAATAATTTGCAAGGGGATGTTGTTTTTCGCACGCCCGGTATTCATTCTAACCATCCTTCTCTGGTTGAAGTGAGAAAGCAAGGCGTTGTTGTAACCTCGGAAATGGAAGAGTTTTTTAAAGTGTGTCCTGCAACGATTTTTGCCATTACCGGCTCCGACGGTAAAACAACTACAACAGCAGCAATTGCCGAACTTTTAAAAACTACGGAGAAAAAGGTTTTCTTAGGTGGGAACATCGGCACGCCGTTGCTTCCGCTGGTTGATCAAATGACTTGTGATGATTTTGCTGTGGTAGAACTGTCTTCATTTCAACTTATGTCTATGAAAAAAGGTCCGAAGGTTGCTGTGGTAACCAACGTAACGCCCAATCATTTGGACGTTCACAAGGACATGCAGGAATATATTGACGCTAAGAAAAATGTATTTTTGTATCAAACGTCTGACAGTAAAACAGTTTTGAATTTCGAAAATGACGTAACTCGTTCGTTTGGCGAATCGGTTGTGGGTAATTGTGTCTATTTCAGTCATCAACGAGAAGTTGATAACGGATGTTATTTGTCTGATAATCAGGAAATCGTTTTAAAGAACGGTGGGCAACAAAACGTTGTAATGCTTGCTGACGAAATTAAATTACCCGGTGCGCACAATGTGCAAAACTATATGGCCGCTTTTGCGGCGGTAAGTGAATACGTTACTTTGGACAATATGAAAAAGGTCGCTATGGCGTTTGGTGGTGTTGAGCATCGTATTGAATTCGTTCGTGAAGTAAAAGGGGTTCGCTATTACAACGATTCTATCGCAACCAGTCCCACGCGCGCCATTGCCGGGTTAAACTCTTTTGATCAAAAGCAGATTATTATTGCAGGTGGTTATGATAAACACATCCCGTTTGATCCATTCGCTGAGCATGCAGTGAAAAAAATCAAATTGTTAATTTTAACCGGGGATACTTCCGATGCTATTGAGGCCTGTATTCGCAAACAACCAAATTTTAATGAAGCGGAATTGACTATTTTGCGAGCAGAAGAGATGGAACAGGCCGTAGTGTTGGCATATGAAAATGCACATAGCGGTGATATTGTTTCGCTGAGTCCCGCGTGCGCCAGTTTTGATCGTTATCCTAATTTTTCGGTGCGTGGCAGACATTATAAAGAATTGGTTGGTAAATTGGCGGAGTGATCAATATGAATTGGAATGAAACATTAACCAAGTTAACTGCATCGTCACCGTGTGACATTGTCGACGTAGCTGAGTCTCTGTTCCGTAAATATGTAACCGTTTCTCATTCTCCGTTGGGAAATTTTTACGGAGAGATCCCCGGCGCGTCGGACAATGTGATTTTGTTGGATGCCCATATAGATGAAATTGCCATGCTGGTGGTAGGAATCGATGCCGACGGATTTGTTTTGGTCGATAAGTGTGGCGGTGTGGATGTACGTACTCTTGCAGGGTGTGAGGTAACCATTTGGGGTAAAAAGCCTATATTTGGTGTGTTTTCGATTGTTCCACCTCATTTGAAAAAAGGAAAAGATGATGAATCCCTTGACGTGAGGCACATGGGAATTGATATCGGATTAAGCCAAGAGCAAGCAAAAGAGTTTGTGAAGCCGGGAGATTGGGTAACGTTGCAAGTGCCGCTAACAGCACTTGCTGAAAATTGTGTATCTTGCAAGGGATTGGAC
Source organism: Clostridia bacterium (assembly GCA_017556785.1). GTDB lineage: Bacteria > Bacillota > Clostridia > Oscillospirales > Acutalibacteraceae > UMGS1484. The sequence goes on from JAFYMD010000166.1 coordinate 10,467, forward strand.
AATCGGGCAGGCGTAGCTGTTTTGCTTCGGGTTTGTGAGCTGATCAAACAATCGAAACGAGTTCTCCCCCAAAAAGTTGTAATTCAATTGACCCAAATGGAGGAAGCGGGGACAGGCTTTGTTGGTGGTGTAACCGGTGCACAAGCCTGGCAACCGACTCAAGCAATCGTGGTAGATGCGGGGTTTGCCGCATATCCCGGGTGCTCGTATTCGACTCCCGGCGGTTTGTTAAAAGGGCCCATGATTGGGATTGCACCGATACTTTCACGTGCTATGAGTGATCAATTACAAAGGGTTGCGCTTGAGCAGCAGATTCCGTTTACGCTTGACGTGACAGGGAAAAACACAGGCACCAATGCGGATCGTATTGCTTCTGTTGGCGCAGGGGTTCCAACAGCATTAGTGTCTTATCCATTGCAAAATATGCACATGCCGGTAGAAATTGTTTGTACAACAGATTTGGAGCATACGGCACGACTGATCTATGCTTACCTTATGAAAGGGGACGATTTGCGTGAGTAAGACCGAGCGACTTTTGCAACTCATTCAAGATCTGTCCCAATTAAACGGTCCGTCGGGACAAGAATCGTCGGTAAGAGATTACATTATTGCTCAAATCAAAAACTACGCCAGTTATCGTGTGGATGCTCTTGGTAATATTATAGCAGAAAAGAAGGGGGATGCCCGTCCTTCTGTGAAAATTATGCTGGATGCTCACATGGATGAAGTTGGGGTGATTGTTACCACGATCCGTCCGGATGGCTTGCTGCAGTTTGAGACGGTAGGCGGTATAGGGGTAGACGCTTTGTTTGGCAAGCGAATTGCTTTCGATAAAACCAAGGGGGTAATCGGAGGATTACCGTTGCATTTGTTATCGTCTGACCAAAAGCAAAGATATCCTTCGTTATCAAATTTGTATATCGATATTGGGTGTACGACACAAGAACAAGCACAACAATTGGTATCGGTCGGGGACATGGGAGTGTTTGATAGCCAATTTACGTTGTTTGGCGATGGTTTTATGAAAGCGAAAGCTTTAGATGACCGAGTAGGCTGTGCGATTTTAATCGATATGATTCAGTCGGATTTGCCGTATGATATGACGTTTACCTTTACCGTGCGAGAAGAGGTGGGACTGGTTGGCGCAAAAACAGCGGCATTTCAGGTGCAACCCCAGGTTGCGTTGGTATTGGAAACAACTACAGCCGCCGACGTTGCCGGTTCAACCGAGTTGAATCGCGTGTGTGCCTTAAAAAATGGGGTGGTGGTTTCTTTTATGGACCGTGCGACCTTATATCATAAAGATTTATACGACTTTTCGTTCAAAATTGCTAAGCGAAACGGTATTGCTATACAATCGAAAAACGCTGTAGCCGGCGGAAATAACGCCGGGGCAATTCACGGCATAGGTGGGGGAATACCCACGTTGGCATTGTCTTTGCCTTGTCGATATTTGCATTCTCCGTCTTGCGTAATCCATGAATTCGATTTGCTTGCTACGGCAAAAATGACAAAATACTTGTCAATTGCATTGGCAAGTGGCGAAAAATTTGCCGAAACCCTTTGATTTTTTAAAAAAAGCCTTGACAAGACTCAAAATCGGGTTTATAATCCACACATAGTTAAATAACAAAGGCAATGACGAAGACGGTCGGATGCATTTTGTTTCAGAGAGTTGACGGTTGGTGCGAGTCAATAACAAATCCTTCCAGGACCCATCACTTCTGAGCCGAAGGTCTGAACAATTTAGTAGGACTTTCCGTGCATGCTACGTAAGTGCATAGAACTTGTCTGAGTTCGAAGAGTGGCAACCAATGCGTTGCAATTTGAGTGGTACCGCGAGTGATTTTTCACCCGTCTCAAAGTTTTTCTTTGAGACGGGTTTTATTTTTATGCAGGAGGTATTTTTATGCAAACCGTATCTGAAAACAAATTATTGGAAATTGCTGTCCGTATTAAGGAAATGCGTGAAATTATCGGTTACAGTGTAGAAGAAATGGCACAAAAAACCGAAGTAACGCGGGAGCAATATTTAATTTTTGAACAAGGCAAAGAAGATCTTCCGTTTAGCTTCATTCATAAATGTGCCTTGGCGTTTGACGTTGAAATTACCGATTTGCTGAAAGGACATAGTGCTCACCTTTCTTCATATACCGTAACTCGTAAGGGGAAAGGACAACAAACCGTTGATGAAGACGGTATTCAAATCCAAAATCTTGCCCCCCGTTTTCGTTCAAAGATTGCAGAGCCTTATTGGGTGAAATATGAATATTCTGCTGATCAACAAAATCGACCCATTCACACCACTACCCATAGTGGACAGGAATTTGACTTGGTCATCAGCGGCAGTTTAAAAGTACAAGTTGGCAACAATACTGAAATTTTACACGAAGGGGACAGTATTTATTACGATAGTGGTACCCCTCACGGCATGATTGCGGTAGACGGACAAGATTGCTTGTTTTTGGCCGTTGTGTTGCCCGGTGAAGATGCCGAAGAACAACAAGTGCGCGAAAGCATTGTCACTGCCAGAACCATGGAAAATCTGGTTTCTGACAAGTTTGTTAAGACCGAAGAGGACGAAAACGGCTTGTTGAAAAAGATTGATTTTACCAATGAGGATCAATTTAATTTTGCGTTCGATATCGTTGATGGTATTGCCGATGCCCACCCGGATAAAGTGGCAATGGTACACATTGCCAAAGATGGGACCGAGCGAAAATTCACTTTTAAAGATATGAAGCGCGCTTCTGCGCAGTCGGCCAACTACTTTAAATCTCTCGGTATTAAAAAAGGCGACCGTGTTATGTTGGTACTAAAACGGCATTATCAATTTTGGTTTGCAATTTTGGGATTACACAAGTTGGGCGCGATTGCCATTCCTGCTACTTGTCTTTTGCAAGAACATGACTTTGAATACCGTTTTAATACCGCAGGCGTTTCGGCAATTGTTTGTACCGGTGACGGTGACGTGGCTCACCAAGCCGATATGGCTGCGGAAAAATGTCCCCAATTGACGACCAAAATTTTGGTGGGCGGTCGACGTGACGGATGGCATGATTTTGACAGCGAATACGAACTATTTACCGGTAAGTTTGACCGTACAGTCGATACACCCTGTGGTGATGATCCCATGATCATGTTCTTCTCTTCCGGCACAACAGGGTATCCTAAAATCGCTATGCACAGTTACAAATATCCCTTGGGTCACTATATTACAGCCAAATATTGGCATAGTGTAGATCCCAATGGTCTGCATTTCACCATTTCTGATACCGGTTGGGGCAAGGCTTTGTGGGGCAAACTGTATGGTCAATGGTTGTGCGAAGGCGGCGTGTTTACGTATGATTTCGATCGTTTTGATGCTGCTGAAGTGTTGCCTATGTTCGCCAAGCACAATATTACTACCTTCTGTGCACCTCCCACTATGTTGCGTATGTTGATTAAACAAGATATTTCCAAATATGATTTATCTTCCATCAAGCATATGACCACCGCAGGGGAAGCGCTGAATCCCGAAGTATATCATCAGTTCAAAAAAGCAACCGGCTTAAAGATTATGGAAGGTTTCGGCCAAACCGAAACCACATTGTCGGTAGCCAATTTGATGGGATCAGGTCACAAAATCGGCTCTATGGGCAAACCCACTCCGTTGTATGATATTGAACTGCACACCGCGGAAGGCAAGATTGCTGAAGTGGGCGAAGTAGGGGAGATTGTGATCAAAACTTCTGAAAAAATCCCGTGCGGTTTGTTCCTTGGCTACTATGGTGACGAAGCAAAGACAAAAGAAGTTTGGCACGATGGTTACTATCATACCGGTGATACTGCGTGGATGGACGAAGACGGATTCTTGTGGTATGTTGGTCGTACAGATGACGTAATTAAATCATCCGGCTATCGTATTGGACCTTTTGAAATTGAAAGCGTTATTATGGAACTTCCATACGTTTTGGAATGCGGTGTTTCTGCCGCTCCTGACGAAGTGCGTGGTCAGGTGGTAAAAGCCAGCATTGTGCTGACCAAGGACACAGAACCTACCGAAGAATTGAAAAAGGAAATCCAAAACTACGTAAAACAACGTACCGCACCCTATAAGTACCCCCGAATCGTTGTATTTAAGGATGAATTGCCCAAAACGATTAGCGGAAAAATCATTCGTAATAAACTGTAAAATTTATTGGGTATAAATATTCTTGACATTTCAATATAAGCATGATATAATTCATGTGTATAAAGGCGATGACGAAGAGTTTTGCTCGTAGACCCTTTCAGAGAATTGGCGGTCGGTGCAAGCCATAAGGTAAAGCGAGTTGATTGTAGCTTCTGAGCCGAGAGGAAGAACACATTTTGTGTTAGTAGACCCTCTCCGTGATTGCTGCGTTAATGCATAGGGTTTGTTGGAACCCAAGAGGTGGCGGTTTTTCCGCAATTTGAGTGGTACCGCGGGCGTAGAAGATTTATGCTCGTCTCAAGGATTCTACTATCTTTGGGGCGAGCTTTTTATTTGCCCCCATACAGGAGGTTCATTATGAATTCTATGACAGGTCTTGATATCAAGATCCGAGAAATGGCAGGCCGTATTCGTGAACTGCGCGAAATCGAAGGGTTAACCGTTGCCGAAATGGCCGCCAAAACCGATGTTTCCGAACAAGAATATTTGCAATGTGAACAAGGGTTAAAGGATTTGAACTTTGCCTTTATTTATCGTTGCGCTTTGGCTTTTAATGTTGACGTTACCGATATTATCGGTGGCGTTAGTCCTACGTTGCGTTCTTATACCGTGACAAGAAGCGGTATGGGTCAAAAAATCGAGCAAGCACATGGATTGACTTATTTCAATCTGGCGGCTCCTTTTATGAATCGTATTGCCGATCCCCTTTACGTGAAATGTGCGTATAGCGAAGAAGCCGAGCATAGCGATATTGCCTTGACCACCCACGAAGGACAAGAATGTGATATCGTTCTCGAAGGTCAAATCAAAGTGCAAATCGGGGAACATACCGAGGTTTTGGGTCCCGGAGACAGCATTTATTACGATAGTGATACCCCTCATGGTATGGTTGCTGTTAACGGTAAAGATGCTGCTTTTTATGCCATTGTTTTGAAACCGGAAATCGACGATAGTTCAGTAAACACCAATAAGCCTTTGGCCTCGGCTGTTCGTAAGGCTGACGAACGGTTAGACCGTGTGTATCGTCAATATACTTCGGTTACCAAAAACGAAAACGGCACTCCCACCAAAATAGAATTTAAGAATACCGAAAAATTTAACTTTGCTTATGACGTGGTCGATGCTATTGCCGATAATAAGCCGGACAAGTTGGCTATGTTGCACATTGCAAAAGACAAGACCGAACGCCGATTTACCTTTACTGATATGAAACACGAATCGGCTCGTTGCGCCAATTACTTTAAGTCATTGGGCATCAAAAAAGGTGATCGTGTTTTGTTGGTGCTCAAACGGCATTATCAATTTTGGTTTGCTATTCTCGGACTTCATAAGTTGGGTGCTATTGCAGTTCTTGCTCCTAATCAATTACAAGAACATGACTTTGAATACCGCTTTAACGCTGCTGAGATCAATACCGTTATTTGTACCGCAGACGGCGATACGGCACATCAAGTAGATTTGGCTTGTCAAAACAGCCCTTCGGTCGTGAATAAATTGATTGTTAACGGCAATCGCGATGGATGGCGGAATTTTGACGAAGATTATAAATTGTTCAGCGACGTATACGAACGTACCGATGATACACCATGTGGCGACGATTTAATGCTTATGTTCTTTACGTCGGGTACTACCGGTTATCCCAAAATTGCCGCTCATAACTTTAAATATCCCTTGGGACATTTCCATACCGCTAAATATTGGCATTGTGTTGACCCCGAAGGGTTGCACTTTACCATTTCCGATACCGGATGGGCAAAATCCATGTGGGGTAAATTGTACGGGCAATGGTTGTGCGAAGCCGCTACCTTTGTTTATGACTTCGATCGCTTTAACGCCGCCGATATTTTGCCCATGTTTGCCAAATACAACATTACTACCTTCTGTGCGCCGCCGACCATGTTGCGCATGATGGTAAAAGAGGATATTTCCAAATACGATTTGTCTTCGGTGAAGCACATGACCACCGCAGGGGAAGCTTTGAATCCCGAAGTATTCCGCCAATTCGAAAAAGCGACCGGTCTTAAAATTATGGAAGGGTTCGGTCAAACCGAAACCACCCAAATTATCGGTAACTTGGCAGGGGACAGCTACAAAATCGGTTCTATGGGGAAACCCGCTCCCATTTATGATGTATCCCTTGTGGACGCTGACGGCAATCCTGTAGGGGTTGGTGAAAATGGTGAAATCGTTGTAAACGTGCAAAACGGTGCTCCTTGTGGTCTGTTTACCGGATATTATCGTGACGAAGAAAAAACCAAAGAGGTTTGGCACGACGGTTTTTATCACACCGGCGACGTTGCCTGGCGCGATGAAGATGGTTTCTATTGGTACGTTAGCCGCGTGGACGATGTTATTAAATCTTCCGGCTATCGAATCGGACCTTTCGAAATCGAAAGTGTTATCATGGAACTGCCTTATGTTCTGGAATGCGGTGTTTCCGCCGCTCCCGACGAAGTGCGTGGGCAAGTAGTTAAAGCCAGTATTGTGCTGACCAAGGGTACTGAACCGTCGGATGAACTGATCAAAGAAATTCAAAATTACGTAAAATCTCGTACTGCTCCTTATAAATATCCTCGTATTGTGGTGTTTAAAGATGAACTGCCCAAAACGGTTAGCGGTAAGATTATGCGGAATAAACTGTAAAGCAGGGTGAAATATGAAGTTTAAACGCCTTACTTTGTTGGCGGGTCACTACGGTAGCGGTAAAACCAATATTGCGGTTAACCTTGCTTTTGAACTAAAAAAACAGGCCGACCGCGTTGCCATTGGTGATTTAGATATTGTAAATCCTTACTTTCGTACCAAAGACAGCGCACAGGGCTTGGCGGAGGCGGGTGTTTCGTTGATTTGCTCTCCTTATGCCAATACAAACGTGGATATTCCTGCGTTGCCCCAAGAAATGTATGCTTTGACCGATGATCAAACCTTGCATGCTATTGTAGACATTGGCGGTGATGACCGTGGTGCATTAGCTTTGGGACGGTATGCGCCTGCGATTTTAGAAGAGAACAACTACGATATGTGGTTGGTAGTCAATCGGTATCGTCCGCTTACTTCCAACGTGGCTGATACGTTAGAGGTGATGAACGAAATCTTGGTTGCTTCTAAAATTCCCTTTACAGGAATCGTGAACAACTCAAATTTAGGTGCCGATACTACCGAAGAAACTATTTTGTCATCGGTAGCTTACGGACAAGCGGTGGCTGAGGCTAGTGGTCTTCCCTTGATTATGACTACCGTTCAACAGAAGTTTTTTGAATCTTTAAAGAACAAAATCCCCGACTTATTCCCATTAGGGTTGCAAAGTAGGGTTTTTGATAAGCAATAAGTAATTCATATTTTAGTATAAGGAGACGAGTGCTATGGCAAAGGTTAGTTTTAGAACCGATTTTTGCAAAGGTTGCGGTCTGTGTGTTGAGGCCTGCCCCACAAAAATCTTGATTCTTGCCAAAGACAAAATTAACAAAAAAGGCCACCATCCGGTGGAAATGACCGATCAGGAAAAATGCATTGGTTGTGCATTTTGTGCAACTATGTGTCCCGATTGCATTATTACTGTTGAGAGGTGATTATCATGGCAGATAAAGTTCTTATGAAAGGGAACGAAGCAATTGCAGAAGCCGCTATCATGGCAGGTTGTCGTCATTACTTTGGGTATCCCATTACTCCTCAAACTGAAATTGCCGCATACATGGCAAAGCGTATGCCTAAAATCGGCGGTGTTTTCCTCCAAGCTGAAAGTGAAGTTGCCGCTATCAATATGGTTTATGGTGTTTCTTCTACCGGCAAGCGAGTCATGACTTCTTCTTCCAGCCCCGGGATCTCGCTGAAGAGCGAGGGTATCTCTTACATGGCAGGTGCCGATTTGCCCGCTTTGATTGTTAACGTACAACGTGGTGGTCCCGGTTTGGGCGGTATTCAACCCTCTCAATCTGACTATTTCCAAGCTACTCGCGGTAGCGGTCACGGTGACTATCACCTTATTGTTTTGGCTCCTTCTTCTGTACAAGAAATGGCCGACTTGACCATTAAAGGCTTTGACCTTGGTGATAAATATCGCATGCCCGTTATGTTGCTTGCTGATGGTACCATGGGTCAAATGATGGAACCTGTTTCTTTTGACAACGTAGAAACCAAAGAATATGATAAGAGTTGGGCGGTTACCGGTACCAAATGCGAACGGAAACACAACATTATCAATTCTTTGTACCTGAAACCCGAAGAATTGGAAAAAGAAAACTTCGCTCGTTTTGAACGTTACAAAGAAATCGAAGCCAACGAAGCGATGTATCAAGAATACAAAATGGACGATGCTGAAATTTGCGTTGTTGCTTTTGGTATTGCTGCTCGTGTAGCACAAAATGCCATCGACGCCGCTCGTGAAGAAGGCATTAAAGTTGGTATGATTCGACCCATCACCCTGTGGCCGTTCCCCAAAGCTCCTATGCTTGCCGCTACCGATAAGGTACATACCTTTATTTCGGTAGAAATGTCTATGGGTCAAATGATTGAAGACATTAAATTGGCTACCGAATGCCGTCGTCCCGTGGAATTGTGTAACCGTGTTGGCGGTATGATTCCCACTCCCGACGAAGTATTGGATTCTATTCGTGCTGCCGCTCAAAAAGGAGGTAACAAATAATGGTTGTATTTGAAAAACCTAAAGCATTGGCCGATGTGCCTCTGCATTACTGCCCCGGTTGCACCCACGGTATTATTCACCGCTTGGTTGCTGAAGTTATTGACGAGTTGGGCATTGAAGGCAAAACCATTGGTGTTGCTCCTGTTGGTTGCTCGGTTATGGCTTATGACTATTTCAACTGTGACATGGTAGAAGCCGCTCATGGCCGTGCTCCCGCTGTTGCCACCGGTTTGAAACGCTCTGACCCCGAAAACCACATTGTTTTCACCTATCAAGGTGACGGCGACTTGGCTTCTCTCGGTATGGCTGAAACCGTACACTCTGCCGCCCGTAACGAAAACATTACCGTAATTTTCGTTAACAATGCAATTTACGGTATGACCGGCGGTCAAATGGCTCCTACCTCTTTGCCCGGTCAGGTTACCCAAACCTCTCCTTATGGTCGTGATACCAATGCTTGCGGTTTCCCCATTAAGGTTTGCGAAATGCTTTCTCAATTGGACGGTCCCGAATATTTGGAACGTGTTTCGGTAAATAACGTAAAAAATATCAAAGCCGCCAAAAAAGCCATTAAAAAGGCTTTTGAAAACCAAATCAACGGCAAGGGTTTCTCTCTTGTTGAAGTGGTTTCCACCTGTCCTACTAACTGGGGTCTGACTCCCGTTAAGGCTTTGGAATGGTTGGAAGAAAACATGCTTCCTTACTATCCCTTGGGTGTTTACAAAGATCGCTCTGCACAAAAGGAGGGGGAATAATATGAAAACCACACAAATTTTGATTGCAGGTTTCGGTGGTCAAGGTATTTTGTTCGCCGGTAAATTCTTGGCATATAAAGGTCTGTTGGAGGGAAAACAAATCAGTTGGTTGCCTTCTTACGGTCCCGAAATGCGTGGCGGTACTGCCAGCTGCAGTGTTATTATTAGTGATACTCCCGTAGGTTCTCCTATTGTTTCCAAACCAGACATTTTGGTTGCTATGAACCTGCCTTCGTTGGACAAATACGAAGATACCGTTGCCCCCGGTGGTGTAATCTTTGTGGATTCTACCTTGATTGAGCGCAAAGTAAACCGTACCGACGTAACCGTTTACTACGTTCCTTCCACTCAGCTTGCTTCTGACAACAGCCTTGGCAACCTTGCCAACATGATTATGATGGGCAAATTGATGGACGTAAGCGGCGACTATAATGAAGAAGGCATCAATGCCGCTTTGGGTAAAGTTATTTCCGCTCGTCATGCTGATATGCAAGCGGTCAACCTGAAAGCCCTTGAAATCGGTAAGAATAACTAAGGAGTGTTCAAAATGATTGATATTCGTATTGAAAAAACCACGACTCCCAAAGAAAAACCTGCCGCCGCAGGGTTGGGTTTCGGCCAAACTTTTTCTGATCATATGTTTTTGATGGACTATAACAACGAAAAAGGTTGGTACAATGCCCGCATCGTACCCTTTGGTTATTTGTCTATTCATCCTGCTTGCACCGCTTTGCATTACGGTTCGGAAATCTTCGAGGGCTTGAAAGCCTATCGCAAACCCGATGGTAGCGTGCAAATGTTCCGTCCTATTGAAAATCTTCGCCGTATGAATCGTTCGGCTGAACGTCTTTGCTTGCCCCAAGTTCCCGAAGAAGATTTCATGCAAATTCTGGACACTTTCGTGGGCCTCGAACAAGATTGGACTCCCAGCGAAGCAGGCACATCTTTGTATTTGCGTCCCTTTATGTATGGTAACGACGAAACCTTGGGTGTTCACGCTGTGCACAACGCAACCTTGGCTATCATTGCTTCTCCTTCCGGCAGTTATTACAAAGAAGGTATTAACCCTGTTAAAATCATGATTGAAGCCGAAGACGTACGTGCTGTTCGTGGCGGTACCGGTTATGCCAAGTGCGGTGGTAACTATGCCGCAAGTAACCGTGCAGGTCAACGTGCCGAAGAAAAAGGCTACTCTCAAGTATTGTGGCTTGACGGTGTAGAACGCAAATATATCGAAGAAGTAGGCGCTATGAACGTTATGTTCAAAATTGACGGCACCATCGTTACTCCTGCTTTGACCGGTTCTATTTTGCCCGGTATTACCCGTATGTCTTGCATCGAAGTGTTGAAATCCAAAGGTTTTACCGTAGAAGAACGCTTGCTGTCCATTGAGGAGTTGGAAGCCGCTTTGAAAGCCGGTAAATTGGAAGAAGCATGGGGTTGCGGTACTGCCGCTGTGGTTTCTCCCATCGGTGAATTGGCTTATAAAGATGACATTTTCGTCATCAATGAAGGCAAAATCGGTGAAGTTACCCAAATGCTGTACGATACCTTAACCGGTATTCAATTCGGCAACGGGGAAGACACCTTCGGCTGGACTCATCCTGTAAAATAACATTTTACTAAAAAGGAATCTTCGTTTCGTGAAGATTCCTTTTTTTGTGATTGCAAGCAATTTTGAAGTTGTGCATAGAGTTACTTGTATACGGCACGAGAGTAAAATGTTTTAAAAAAATCTTGACAAAGTAATTGCCATGTGCTATAATCCAACTAATTTGAAACGCAGAGATGCGGAATAGTAAGCAAAAGTTTTCGCCGTAAGAGAGATGTCGGTTGGTGTGAGACATTGGGAGAATTTTGCCGAACTCACCGCGGAGCGGCTACCGTGAACTTGCAGTAGGGGTAGACGGGAACTCCCGTAATAGAGTTGAGATGTGTTCGCATCTGAGGGCATCCAAGATGGATGAAGAAGAGTGGTACCGCGGAAACTGTTTTATGCGTTTTCGTCTCTTTGAATGAACAAGGAGACGGGAACGCTTTTTTGTTCGTAGAATATTTTTGCTTTATTTCTTGAAGGGAGTTTTCAAAATGAAAACAATCAACGTAACAGACATCACATTGAAAAAACTTTCGGAGGACCGTGCGGTCTCTCTGTTATTCCGTGAAAAATCTGCTATTGCTAATTGTGCAGACAGTCTTGGAGCCGGTGCCGTTGAACTACCTGTCATTAAAAATATTCGAGAAGATACCATTATTTATAAGACCATTGCACAAAACGTTACCAATGCCGTTTTGACAATTCCTGTCGGCTTTGACAAAGAAACGGTTGTTGCTGCGTGGGAATGCGTAAAAGATGCCAAAAAGCCTCGTTTGCAAGTGGAACTGCCTGTTTCCACTCTTCAGATGGAGTATACTTACCACGTAAATCAAGCAGCTATTCATGAAAAAATTGCCGAGCTGGTTAAGGAAGCTAAATCCTATTGCCATGACGTAGAGTTTTCCGCTTTGGATGCCACCAGAGCAGATATTGACTTCCTTGTTTCTGCTGTGAAAGAAGCCGAAGGAAACGGTGCTACCATGATTACCATTTGTGATGATGCGGGAGTTTCACTCCCTGCAGAAATTGGTGAATTGGTTGCTAAAGTTATGGCAGCGGTAAGGGTACCCGTATACGTTCAAGTATCTGATCGTATCAATATGGGTGTCGCTTCTGCTTTCGCGGCCATTGAAAACGGTGCCGAAGGTGTCAAATGTGCGATTGCAGGCAAGGACGTGCTTTTGGTTGGTGAGTTTTCCGATGCTATTACTGCTTGCGGTACTCGTATTGATGCGGTAATCGAAGTAAATACCACCAAAATTCACACAGGGGTCGAAGATACACTTTCACACATTAGCCACCAGAAGTATGATGGTGAAGATAATGTGAACGACAAGAAAAAGATTTTACTCGATTCCGATTCTACTATGGCACAAGTAGCCCAAGCGGCAGAGATTTTAGGGTATGACCTTTCTGATTCTGACATTGGCAATGTATATAAAGCTTTGATGCAAGTGTGTGAAAAGAAAAGCGGGGTAGGGGCAAAGGAATTAGAAGCAGTAATTGCCGGCTATGCTATGCAAGCCCCTTCTACGTATCACTTCCAAACCTATACCACTACCAGCAGTAACGTTGCCAATTCCATGTCTCAAGTGGTACTGAAATGCAATGACGAAGAAATTAGTGGTGTAAGCAACGGCGACGGTCCTATTGATTCAGCTTTCCGTGCGATCGAGCAATGCATTGGCCATCATTATGAATTGGACGATTTCCAAGTTCAATCGGTAACCGAAGGAAAAGAAGCATTGGGTTCCGCCTTGGTTCGTCTTCGCAACAACGGAAAACTGTATTCCGGTAACGGTACTTCTACCGATATTGTTGCTGCCAGTATTCGTGCATATATCAATGCCCTGAACAAAATTGTATTTGAGGAGGCATAATATGAAAATCGTGTTTTCTACCAAAAATGTGAGTCGTGGCTCCTTTTTGGACACTTGCCGTTATGCCTTTGATTACGGTTTTGAAGGTTTTGAAATATACGATGCCGTGAAAGAGAGAAATTCTCATTATGACAGTATTTTGAGACGTGATCGCGTGGCCGATTCAAAAAGAAAATTAGTCAACAGAAATCTTGCTGTTTCTGCACTTCGCTTGCCCGACGCCATTGATTGTGAAAACACTACTGCTGATTTGGTGGTGAAATATGTTGATATGGCGGCATCTGCGGGTATTGAAAATGTTATTGTTCGTATTGATGAATCTATGGATTACGATATGCTGGATGCCAAACTTTCTGCCGCTGTCAGCAAGGCGGAGAATGCCGATGTAGCGATTTTGCTCGAAACTGTGGGTGTTTTGGCAGATACCGAAAAAGTGATTGAAATCATTAATCATTTTTCCTCTGCGGCTATTGGTGCTTCGTGGAACGTTAGAGGAACAACCTTTTGTGCGGGCGAATCGGCAGAAGCTACCATTAAATCCTTGGGTGCCTACATTAAATATGTTCGTCTTGGTGATATGAAAGACGGTCGTACCGTTTTGATCGGTGAAGGGGAATTGGATGTTGCCAAATTGATTGGTGCACTTTCTTCACTTAATTATGAAGGGTATATTTGTGCCGCTTGGAACGATGAAATCAATGATGCCGATATTGTTCTTACTCATTTTGCAAACTATCTTTCTCAATTGAATCGTGATAAAACCACTTTCGACAAAGCACACTACAACCGTGATAAAACCGGTACGTTTGTATGGAAAAAGTACGACGTAATAGACGCGACCTTTTCCGATGTTTTGGACATCATGGTCGAAAACTATCCCGATCAATACGCTTTTAAGTATCCTACGTTGGACTATACAAGAACTTACGAGCAGTTTCGTCGTGACGTGGATGAGTGTGCCGCCGCGCTGATTGCCTCCGGGGTAAAAGCGGGAGATCACGTAGCAATTTGGGCTACCAACGTGCCCCAATGGTATATTACTTTTTGGGCAACCACCAAAATCGGTGCCGTTTTGGTTACGGTAAATACTGCGTATAAAATTCATGAGATCGAGTATTTGTTAAAACAATCGGATACCCACACCTTGGTAATGATTGAATATTGCAAGGATATCAATTATAAAGAAATCATTGAGGAACTTTGTCCCGAACTGGAAACCTTAGAGCCGGGTAAACCCCTCTATTCCAAAAATCTGCCATTTTTAAGAAATGTCGTTACGGTAGGATTTTCCATGCCGGGCTGTTTGACTTGGGAACAAATGCTTTCTCGTTCGACTTTGGTGCCTCGTGAAGAGGTAAGAAGACGAGCATCTCTTGTGAAACCAAACGACGTTTGTAATATGCAATACACCTCGGGTACAACAGGGTTTCCCAAAGGGGTTATGCTGACCCACCGCAACATTGTGAACAACGGTAAAACCATTGGCGACCGAATGGATCTGTCAACCGCCGACCGTATGATGATTCAAGTACCCATGTTCCATTGCTTTGGCATGGTGTTGTCAATGACTTCTATGATGACCCACGGCGGCACTCTTTGTCCCATTCCTTATTTCTCACCGAAATCGTCTTTGGCATGCGTGAACGATGAAAAGATTACCTGTTTTAACGGTGTTCCCACCATGTTTATTGCTATGTTCAATCATCCGGACTTTGCCAAAACCGATTTTTCCTATATGCGTACGGGTATTATGGCGGGCGCGAACTGTCCTGCAGATTTAATGCGACGTGCTTCGGTAGAAATGAATATGCGCGAAATTATCTCTGTATATGGGCAAACCGAGGCTTCTCCCGGATGTACCATGGGTGAGGTAAACGAAGATTTGGATCACCGTGTCGAAACGGTCGGTACTGCGTTCCCCGGCGTCGAATGCAAAATTATAGACCCCGAAACAGGAAATGAATTGCCCGATGGTGAAAGTGGCGAATTTGTCGCTCGTGGGTTTAATATCATGAAGGGATACTATAAAATGCCCGAGGCAACAGCTCAGGCGATTGACAAGGACGGATGGCTTCATTCGGGTGACATCTGTATGCGGACACCTGACGGTTACTACAAGGTTACGGGCCGTCTTAAGGATATGATTATCC
>JAFYMD010000167.1 GCA_017556785.1 Clostridia bacterium
AACAACGGCATATCCATGGTTTTGAGAGGTGATGTAGGTAGCATCTTCTCCAATTGCTTTGGCGGGTTGATTGCCGCCGCGGTGACCATAGGGCAGTTTTATCACGGTGCCCCCTTGAGACAAAGCCAACAATTGGTGACCCAAGCCTACGGCAAGCATGGGAACTTTGCCAAACAGTTCACCGATTTGATTTACAATTTCGGGATTTTTGGCAGGGTCGCCGGGGCCGCCCGATAAAATAACACCGTCGGGCTTCATAGCCAAAATATCGGCGGCAGAGGTAGAGGCGGGTACCAAGGTAACCGAACACCCTACGTCGTTTAATTCGGTAATCAAACTTTGTTTCACACCCAAATCAAGCATTACGGTGTTGTATTTTGCTTGGTCGGCAGAGTAGGTTACGGTTTGGGTTGTGGTTACCGCTTCAACCGCTCCTTCAATGGTATAGGTTTCGGCAATTGCCAAATCAGCGGGCAGGGTGTCGGTGATAATTGCGTTTTGCACCCCTTTGTCACGCAAAATTCGGGTCAAAGCACGGGTGTCTACCCCGTAAATGCCGGGTACACCTTGTTGCTTCAAATAGGTGTCTAAATCATATTCGCAACGGAAGTTCGACGGTTTTTCACACCACTCCCGCACAACGTATCCTTTGACACAGCATTTGCCTTGTACATCTTCTTCAATCATGCCGTAATTACCTACCATAGGGAAGGTTTGCAACAAGATTTGTCCGTAATAGGCGGGGTCGGTCAAGGATTCAATGTAACCCACCACAGCGGTGTTGAACACAAGTTCGCCCACGCAACTGCCGGTAGCACCAAATCCTTTTCCCTCGAACACGGTGCCGTCTTGTAATACTAAATAGGCTTTTCTCATTCTTGTCACCTCATCGATATATAGAATCAGCAAGTAACTTGCTGAAATTGTTCAAACGTTCTTTTATAAGGTAGCTGCCATAACCGCTTTAATGGTGTGCATACGGTTTTCGGCTTCTTCAAACACAATAGAGCGAGGCCCTTCAAATACGCTGTCGGTAACCTCCATGCTATCGCGCCCGAATTTTTCTCCCATTTCTTTACCAATGGTGGTTTTGTGGTCGTGGTACGAGGGCAGACAATGCATAAATACCGCATTGTCGGCGGCTTTGTCCATCAATTGGTCGTTGACCTGATAGGGCGAAAGCTCGCGAATCCGTTCTTCCCAAATTTCCACCGGTTCCCCCATAGAAACCCAAATATCGGTGTAAATTACGTTGGCATTTTGCACCGCTTTGTCGGGGTCAGATTCAAAGGTGAGGGTAGCACCCGATTGTTTTGCCAGTTCTTGTGCTTTTTCAATCAAAGCAGGGTCGGGAAAATACTTGGCAGGAGCGCAAGCGGTAAAGTTCAAACCCATCATGGCGCAACCGATCATAAGAGAGTTGCCCATATTAAAGCGGGCGTCACCCATGTACACAAAGTTAATGCCTTTTAAGTAACCGAAATGTTCTTTTATGGTTAAAAAGTCGGCAAGAATTTGGGTGGGATGAAATTCGTCGGTCAAGCCGTTCCATACCGGAACCCCGGCGTGAGCCGCAAGTTCTTCTACAATCGCTTGCCCGTAACCGCGGTATTCTATACCGTCGTACATTCTGCCCAGTACACGGGCGGTGTCGGCAATGGATTCTTTTTTACCGATTTGCGAACCCGAAGGGTCTAAGTAGGTTACGCCCATGCCAAGGTCGCGGGCGGCTACTTCAAATGCACAACGGGTACGGGTACTGGTTTTTTCAAAAATCAGCACAATGTTCTTGCCTTCGTGCATGCGATGGCTAATGCCCATCTTTTTTTGTTTTTTCAAGTCGGCTGCCAAATCAATCAAGCCGCCGATTTCGTCGGGGGTAAAATCCAACAGTTTTAAGTAATGTCTGCCTTTGATATTCATATGGGTACTCCTATGAGGAAAAATTTATAAAACCTTTGCCAAAAAGTTTTTCAGCCGTTCGCTTTGCGGATTGTTAAAGATTTCGTCGGGGGTGCCTTGTTCAACAATGACACCTTCGTCAATAAAGATGATTCGTTCACCCACTTCGCGAGCAAAGCCCATTTCGTGGGTAACCACCACCATGGTCATGTTGGCATGTGCCAATTCTTTCATAACGTCCAGTACTTCGCCAACCATTTCGGGGTCAAGAGCACTGGTGGGTTCGTCAAACAACATTACTTCGGGCTCCATGCACAAAGCACGCACAATAGCCACCCGTTGTTTTTGACCACCCGACAATTGAGAGGGGTATGATCCCGCGCGGTCTGCCAAACCTACCCGTTCCAACAAGCCCATGGCTCGTGCTTCGGCATCGGCTTTGGAAAGACCCAACAACATTTTGGGAGCAACCGTCATATTTTCCAACACGGTCATGTGGGGGAACAGGTTAAATTGTTGAAACACCATGCCCATTTTTTGACGCAGTTGGTTGATGTTGGCGTTTTTGTCGGTCAAATCGGCACCTTTGAAGTAAATGTGACCGTCGGTAGGGTTTTCTAACAGGTTAAGGCAACGCAAAAAGGTGGATTTACCCGAACCCGAAGGCCCAATGACACACACAACCTCGCCGGGTTTGATTTCAATATCAATTCCATTTAAAACGTTGTGTTTGTCAAATTTTTTATATAAATTCTCAACCTTTATCACTTTTACGTAACCTCTTTTCGAATTTGGATAACAACCAGGTTAAAATCAGTACAATCACCAAGTAAGTGATTGCGGTTACCGCCAAAGGATTCACCGAGTCATAGGTAATGTTACGAACTTGGCTGGCGGCACGGGTCAAATCACGAACTGCTACGTAACCTGCCACCGAGGTTTCTTTCAACAGGGCAATCATTTCGTTACCCACAGCAGGCAACATGTTTTTGATTGCCTGAGGAAATACCACCTTGCGCATACCTTGTAAACGAGACATACCCAAACTGCGGGCGGCTTCCATTTGACCTTTGTCTACCGCCGAAATACCGCCGCGAACGATTTCAGAAATATAAGCGGCAGAGTTCAAACCAAAGGCGATGATACCAACCATAATGCCGTTGTTGGAATCGGCAAAAATAATGTAGTAAACAATCAACAACAACACGGTCATGGGAATCCCGCGAATCACCGTAACATAGGTGCTAAACAACCAAGAAACGGGCTTCAAGGGTTTAAAATCTTCGGCAAAATATTTCACCACTGAAATAACCGTACCCAAAGCAATACCCAGCAACAAAGCACCAACGGTAATGATTAAGGTGTTTTCCAAACCTTCTAACAACCACAAATAACGGTCGTCGGTTAAAAAAGTGTCCGCCAATTGGTCAAGCCAACCGTTCACCGCATTGATAATTTGATTGAACCATTCTTGAATTGCGTTGAAGGCGTCAATAAACCAATTTTGGATAGATATTGGGATCATGTTTTATCTCCTATTAAAGTTCTAACGAAGGTGCAAAAAGCACACCTTCGTTAGAAGATATCAAGTATTATTGTTTGGGGGAAACGTAAGGAACGTCGTATTTGTCAAAAATAGCTTTCATGGTGCCATCGTCAATCATGGCATTGATTTCGTCGCTGAAATGTTTAGCCAAATCGGTGCTGCCTTTTTGGAAAGCAAAACCATAGGGTTCGGTGGTCATGGCTTCGTCTAACATTTTTACGGTAGCGTCGCCTTCAATCATTTTAACAGCAACTTCGTTGTCAACTACCCAAGCATCTACCTTGCCGGAGGTCAAAGCGGAAAAAGCGTCGTTGTTGGCTTCAAAAGCAGAAACGTTGTAATTGTTGCTCAAGCAATATTTTTCGGCAGTGGTACCGGTTTGAACCGAAATGTTTTTGCCTGCCAAATCAGCTTTGGAAGCAATGGGGCTGTCTACTTTAACAACAATCGATTGTGCTGCCAAGAAATAGGGGTCGGTAAAATCGGCGTTCTTTTTGCGGTCTTCGTCAATGGTAATACCGGAAACACCAACATCGTATTTACCGGCTTGTACACCGGGCAATACTGCGTCAAAGTTTACTTGTTGAATATCAAGGGTAATACCCCATTTTTTAGCAATGTGATTTAAAATGTCGATTTCAATACCAACAACTTCGCCGCCTTCAATGGATTCAAAGGGAGGGAAGTCAGGGCTGGTGGCAATTACGATTTTGCCGGCTGCTTTAATGTCTTCATAGGTTTTTACGGTGGATTCGTCGCTGACGCAACCAACACAGCACAGTAAGGTGCAAATTGCCAATGCAAGAGCGAACAGTTTTACAAATTTTTTCATGATAAAAACTCCTTTTTTATATAACTTAAAATGGATTAACAAAATTGTTGCACATAATCAAACTGTGCTTGTAACGAAGCGACCGAAGGACCGCCCGCCGAGGTACGGGAAAAGGTGCAGGTTTCAAGAGAAATGGCTTGCCACAAATCTTGGCCAAACAAATCGCTAAAGGATTTGTAATCTTCCATGGGCAAGGTTTCAAGCACCAAATGCCGTTCAATACATACCGCCACGATTTGCCCCACAATTTTGTAAGCACTGCGGAAAGGCAACCCCTTTTTCACCAAATAATCGGCAAGGTCGGTGGCGTTAATAAACCCTTCACCTGCCGCTTTCAGCATGTTGGCGGGAATGGCTTTCATGGTTTGAATCATGGGAGCAAAAATACCAAGACAAGCCTTGACCGTTTCCAAACTGTCAAATATGGCTTCTTTGTCTTCTTGCATGTCTTTGTTATAAGCAAGTGGCAATCCTTTTAAGGTGGTGAGCAACGCCAACAGGTCACCGTAGACCCGACCGGTTTTGCCGCGAACCAGCTCTGCCATGTCAGAGTTTTTCTTTTGCGGCATGATCGAGGAACCGGTGGTGTAGCTGTCGTCTAACTCCACAAACTTGAATTCCCACGAAGACCACAAAATGATTTCTTCGGAAAACCGAGAAAGATGGGTCATGATCAAAGCAAAAGCGCTCATCAATTCCACACAAAAATCACGGTCAGACACC
>JAFYMD010000168.1 GCA_017556785.1 Clostridia bacterium
AAGTATTATCAGACTGGAGCAGGTGAGTGGACCTATTCGGCTGCAGACAGCCGAATGATCGCACTTGGGAAAGAGTGGCATGCGAATTACGTAGAATATGCTTTGTGGTTCTATGAAGATTTCCCAACCGTTGCCAATTATCAGCAGGTTATCGAAATGATCGAAGCCTTGCCTTTGGCTGAACAGATCAAAGACACCTCTTGCAAGGCGGATGCCCAAAAAGCCGAACGGGCACTCTATTTGCTCAACGAAGATCAACGAGCCATGATTTCGGCTGAAATCGAACAACGTTTGGTTGACGTGCTGGCTGCATTGAAAAATGCACCTGATCCTGTGAAAGGTATTTTCGGTGACGTGGATGGTGATGGTTCTGTTTCTGCCACCGATGCTTTGGAAGTGCTGAAAAGCATAGTAGGGAAGGTACAATTGACCGAAGAACAACAAACCTTGGCCGATGTAACCGGTGACGATACGCTCGGTGCCGATGATGCTTTGGATATTCTGAAAAAAGTAGTTGGCAAAATCGAAAAATTCCCCGTAGAACAATAATCAGGTGATATCTATGAAACGTTCTGTATTAGTTCTATTGATTCTTACATTATTGGTAAGTATGTTTCCCGTGGTGCCGGCGGCTTCTGCCGCCGTCACCTACGGTGACTTGGACGGTGACAAGAAAGTTACCGCTTCCGATGCCCTGACCGTGTTAAAATCGGTGGTGGGTAAGATTTCTTTGAATGATGAGCAAATTGCCGCCGGTGACGTTGACGTGAGCACAAAAGTCGACGCCGCCGACGCTTTGATGATTCTGCAATACGTAGTAGGTAAAATTGACAAATTCCCCGCCGAGGAAATCAATAGCATGAGCGAAGAAGAACAGTTTTATCATCAGTTGAACCAACAATATAAGGCCACGTTTGATGACTTTGGCGATTTGGTTGAAGTCGGTTCTGATTTGGATCCTGCCGAATTGGTGGAAAAATTGGGCGGTGATCCCGAAACAGCTCCGGTGGCAGGGTATCAAGTTTCTCCGGAATTAAAACTGTCCTATACCCCCTTTTCTAACGAAGCGAGACGAAAAGGGGAGTTAAGTAAATATAATGCGGCAAAAAAGGTTGGGGGAACCATACAAGCCGGTAGCACTACCCTAACCTACACCTTGCCTGATCAAATCACGGCTTATGATGTGATTCCCATTCAATACTCGGTGCATTCAACTTCTCAAAAATTGCCTATTCATTTTGAGGCTACCGCATATGAAGAAGCGACGCGACTGGGCAAGCAGAACTGTTACGATGCAAATCTTCCGGGAACTGTCAGTATGGCATTGGA
This sequence comes from Clostridia bacterium, assembly GCA_017556785.1. Taxonomy (GTDB): domain Bacteria; phylum Bacillota; class Clostridia; order Oscillospirales; family Acutalibacteraceae; genus UMGS1484. The sequence goes on from JAFYMD010000168.1 coordinate 1,330, forward strand.
ATATTTGGGATACGTTACGGCCGATGACGTGGGCGGAAAACCCTATTTGACCCCCACGACGGTGGGAGATATTCAAGGTCAGCAATATCCTGCGTATGATGCCTCCGAGTTGATTCGTTCAGGCACTCTGAAAACCGGTGATTATACCTGGTTGAAATTCAAATTTACCAATACCGGCAACACCGTTTTGGACGGCGAAGGGAACAGTGCGTTTCGTTTTGCTCCTCATTTGTATCAATATCAGGGGAACGGATGGGTGCACGTGGGAGATACCCTCAATTTGTATTACCCCTTGCTTGACTACGTTTATCCCGGGGAATCGGGTGAGTTTTGGGTGTTGTTCAATATCGGAGGAAATAGTAAGCAGTTTGGCATGAAACCTGGGGACTACAAGGTTGTCATCGACGGGCATCTGCGTACCGAGTCCGATACCTATAATACCAACGCTATGGCAATTGCGGGACGTGCGGTTACCTCTTCTTCCTTTGAATTTTCGGTAACCGACCAAGGAGCACAAACCCAGCCGCGTTCGGTGGAAAATTCCAAGGGCACCGTTATGTCTCGGAATACGTGGTTATCCAATTTTGAAGAATTCATGTCTTCTTACACCTCGTTGTATCAAGTCGGGAAAAATTTGAACCAAGCTACTTCCGGCACTATGTACCTTCAGGTAGCTCCCTTTACCAAGCAGATCACTCTGCGTTTGATCAATGGAAACGCCGACGAGATTGCCATGGTTTCGGTGCCTGTTACGGTGAATACCGATTCGGTTTCCATTACGCTCAATCCTTATAACAACAATTATGTGGTGCAAAATGACGGTACCCGAACGCCCATGATCATGACCCAAAACATGGTTGACATGAGAGGAAATATCGATCGCGGTCCCTATACGGATGATATTATCGTCAACGATTTGCGTAACATGAAAGAGGCGGGAATCAACACCCTAACGACCACTCATGCTTATACCGGTGATTATAGCGGACTTTATGACATGAGCATGTTTATGCTTGATGCTGCCAGAAAAATGGGTTTTCGGTTAGAGGGACATGCATTATATCCATATCGTAGCACCTTAGCAACCACACGGGTGCGGGCTTCCGACCGAACGATTAGTTTAGGAAGTCAACGTGATATGTTCAATCAGGTTGGCATCGATGCTTCCAATGGGATTTTGGCTTTTTGGAATTTGGTGCGTTATGGCGATATGTATCATTATGATCCTGTGACCAAAACGGTGCCGATTGCCATTGAAGAAAACTACGGTTGGATGAACTCGGTGCTCAACTGCCGTTTTGGCATCGGCAACAGTTACAGCGACCGCTTGCTCTGGAAGTGGTTGGAACAAGCGTATGATGAGGATATTGCCAAATTAAATCGCAAATACGGTTCATCTTTCGGTGCTTTTAAAGAGATCTCTCTTTCTCAACAAGGGGGGACACCGGAGTTAGATGGGTTGGTACTGAACGATTATGATGCCGTATACCACGATTGGAATGCGGCCACCATGGAATTGGATGTTTTCCGTACCACCGAGCGGGTACGCAACTATAAAGAAATGTTGCGGGCCATGAACGTGCCCCAAGCCAAAATTGCTTTGCGAAGCGAAAACAGCATTTATATGGCGGGAGGCATTTCCCAAACTACCGACAATGCACATTATCGCTATATTTATTATGAGCAACGTCGTGCGGCGGCAATTCCGGAAATTATGGCTGCTTCGGGAATCGTATATTCCGACAGTGGATACAGTGCTTACGCATTTACCGATCGTGAGGTATACGAACTGACTCGACAGGCGGCCAAAACAGGCTTTGTTACTGCGAAGACTCCGCCTTTTAATCATATGTACGATCCGATCATTACGGAGTCTATGGGAAACATTGCCTATTCTGATTATTTGTCCTTGGGCAATGCGGATAAACTGATTATGATGAAACGCAATGGCTCGCTGTTTACCTATTGGAAAGCCATGTATGAAGCAGGCGGAATTCCCGGTACCATGTGGATGGATTACAACTGCGATCTGTACGTGACCACCACCCAGTACAAAGAAATGTTGTTCTTTAAACAAAAGATAGCCGAAATGTTGGCTACCGACGAGGGCAAAGCTTGGGCAACCTCGGTGCCCGAAACAGCCACGCAATCGCCGATTACCGATGTTTTCACGGGTGCTTACAGCTATCCCGAAGCATATATTGAAGAACAATTGAAAACCATTCCCCGCATTAATCGCATTACTAACTTGGCGGGTTAAAAGCAAAATGGCA
>JAFYMD010000169.1 GCA_017556785.1 Clostridia bacterium
GATTTGTTAGACGAAACCTATGAAACCGCCGCGGCGGTTTTGTCAAATGAATGGGTTCTTGCTAATTATATGATTTACGTATTGCCCTTGAAAGGGGAAAATAGGCAACAAGCAGAGTGTGAGGTAGTTGGACGCGTGGGCGATGGTTTGTTTGGCTATGAAATGATCCGCCACGCCCGACGGTTGTGTCGGTTGCTGTCCATGGGGGCTCCCAAGCAGGTGTTGCAACAGGAAGCAAGGTATTTGATTGCAAGCATGGCGGTGTACCGCTATGCAGAAGAAATCGCACGTGTCGATGCTGTGGGTGCGTTTCGCCCATGAAAAGAGAAATACGTATGTTCGGCGCCGCCGATGAATTTTATGGGTTTCATCCCTTGACTTTGGTAAAATGCCGTGGTATAATAAGTCGAAATCAATATCTTTGGAGGATTTATTTTATGAAACGCATCAAGACCTTGGAAACCAAAAACCTCTGCCAAAGCGCTAAAAACGGCGGCTGCGGTGAATGCCAAACTTCTTGCCAATCCGCTTGCAAAACCAGCTGTGGTATTGCAAACCAACAATGCGAAAGCAAGAAAGAAAGCAAATAAGTTTTTTAAAACCGTGAAAATGCCGCCTGTTCAGCAGACGGCATTTTTTATGATAGGAATGTGAGAAATGATTCATTGTTATAAACTGGGCGGACTCAATATTGTGCTGGACATTTTTTCCGGTTCGGTGCACGTGGTGGACGAAGTGGCTTACGATATCATAGAACGATACGAATCTGACACCAAAGAACATATCACCGCCTTTATTTTAGAAAAATACGCCCATCGTGATGACGTAACCGAGGGGGATATTGCCGCTTGCTTTGAGGATATTGCAGAACTCAAAGCCCAAGGCAAACTGTTCACCCCCGACACCTTTGCCCCCATGGCGGGTGCTCTCAAACAAAAAACCTCGGGCGTGGTAAAAGCCTTGTGTTTACACGTAGCGCACACCTGTAACCTCAATTGCGCCTACTGTTTTGCCAGCCAAGGCAAATACCAAGGGGATCGTGCGTTGATGAGTTTAGAAGTTGCCAAACGTGCTTTGGATTTTTTGGTAGAAAACTCTCATGGTCGCCACAATTTGGAAGTGGACTTTTTCGGCGGTGAACCGCTGATGAATTTTGATATGCTCAAAGAGTTGGTGGCATATGCCCGCAGTATTGAAAAAGCCGCAGGCAAAAACTTCCGCTTTACCCTTACCACCAACGGAGTGCTCATTGACCAAGAGGTGATTGATTTTGCCAACCAAGAAATGAGCAACGTGGTACTCAGTTTAGACGGCCGCAAGGAAATTCACGACCGCTATCGGGTGGACTATAACGGCAAAGGCAGTTGGGAAACCATAGTGCCTAAGTTCCAAGATTTGGTCAACCAACGGGGCGGCAAAAATTATTATATGCGGGGTACTTTTACCCATGCCAATCCCGATTTTGTAAAAGATATTGAAGAAATGCTGCGTCTGGGATTCCGAGAACTGAGCATGGAGCCTGTGGTATGTGCACCCGACGACCCTTCGGCTCTTACCGAACAAGATTTGCCCGTAGTGATGGAGCAATATGAAAAATTGGCCGAATTGATGGCACAAAAGCGAAAAGCAGGCGACCCCTTTACCTTCTATCATTACATGATTGACCTGAAGGGCGGCCCTTGTATTTATAAACGGGTATCGGGGTGCGGCTCGGGTACCGAATACATGGCAGTTACCCCTTGGGGAGATTTGTATCCTTGTCATCAGTTTGTAGGAGACGAAGCCTTTAAATTGGGAGATATTTGGCAAGGGGTTACCAACACCGAAAAACAAGAAGAATTTGCCGCTTGCAACGTCTACTCTCGCAAAGAATGCAACGATTGCTGGGCAAAACTTTATTGCTCAGGCGGTTGTGCCGCCAACGCTTACCATGCCACCGGTTCGGTGACAGGCATTTACGAATACGGTTGCAAGCTGTTCCGTAAGCGGATGGAATGCGCCATTATGTTAGAAGCCGCCAAGGCGTTGGAAGAATAACATGAAAACACCCATTTGTGATTTTGTGGCCAACTACATAAACAGCCAAGCTGTTCGGTTTCATATGCCGGGGCATAAGGGGGTTCCGTTGCTTGGGTTTGAGCCGTACGATATTACCGAGTTTGACGGAGCCGACGTGTTGTATCATGCCGACGGGATCATTGCCCAAAGCCAGCAAAACGCTACCCAATTGTTTGGCTCGGCAAAAACCCTGTATTCTACCGAAGGGGCTTCCCTTGCCATTCGGAGTTTGGTGTTTTTGTTCAAGCAATATGCCCATAGCAAAGGGGAAACTCCTTTGATCTTGGCAGGGCGCAACGCCCACAAAACCTTTGTAACTGCCGCCGCCCTGATGGGGGTAGAGGTACAATGGTTGTTTCCCGAAGCCTTTGATTCGGTGGTGTCTTGTCCCATTACGGCGCACGGGTTGGAACAAGTCTTGCAAGCTATGCCCCCAAAACCTACGGCGGTGTATCTTACGTCGCCCGATTATTTGGGCAACGTGGCAGATATTAAGGCAATTGCTCAGGTGTGCAACCGCCATGACGTATTGTTGTGTGTGGACAATGCCCACGGTGCGTACTTGAAATTTTTATCTCCTTCTTGTCACCCGCTGGATTTGGGTGCTCACTTGTGTTGTGATTCGGCGCACAAGACCTTGCCCGCCTTAACGGGAGCGGCTTATCTGCACGTTGGCAAAACCGCGCCTGCCTTTTTTGTGGAGCAGGCTTCGGCGGCTATGAGCACCTTTGCCACCACCAGCCCCTCGTATTTGATCTTGCAATCGTTGGACATGGTCAACGATGATCTGGCAAACGGGTATCCGACTGCGTTGGCAACCTGTGCCAAGCGGGCAAAGGAAATCAAAAATCGCCTGTCTGCCTGCGGCTTTTGCTTGGTGGGGGAGGAACCCATAAAAATTACTGTTTCTCCCAAATCGTACGGATATACGGGTGATGCGTTGGCAGAAATTTTGTTGCAAAACAACCTGGTGTGTGAGTTCCATGACCCCGATTACGTGGTGTTGATGCTCACGCCTCAAAGCACTGACGAAGAACTGCTTCGGTTGGAACAAGTGCTGTGTCAGCTTCCTCAAAAAGAACCCCTTGTCGACCGACCGCCTCGGTTGAACCCGCCGCAAGAGGTGCTTGCCATGCAAGAAGCCTTGTTTGCACCAAGCGAGGAATTGCCCCTTGCCGAGTGCCTGGGGTGCGTGCTTTCTTCTCCTACGGTGGCTTGTCCTCCGGCGGTACCCATTGCGGTGTGTGGGGAGCAATTAAATGAATCTACCTTGTCTTTGATGGCATATTACGGTCATACCACCTGCAAAATTGTGAAAAAACAGCAAGCTTGAGTGCACCTCGGCTTGCTGTTTTTTTGTTGTTGTCACCCTTGTCCCGATTTTGGATACACTAAAAAGGAAAAGGATTTTTTGCTTCCACGGAGAATATCCGCAGATTAATAGGGCAACACTACCTTTGTAAAACATATCAGGTTGGGAGAGAAAACACAATGACCGTGAAACGGGGAGATATTTATTATGCCGATTTGAGTCCGGTGGTGGGATCGGAGCAGGGAGGGATCCGTCCGGTATTGATCGTGCAAAACGACGTGGGCAATCGGTTTAGTCCTACGGTGATTGCCGCCGCCATTACCAGCCAAAGCGACAAAGCCAATTTGCCTACGCATATTAAGGTCAATGCGTTGGGCTCGGGCCTTGCCAAGGATTCTATCGTTTTGCTGGAGCAGGTGCGAACCATAGACAAACAACGGTTAAAAGAAAAAATGGGGGCATTGGACTCGGGTGCCATGGATCGCATAGACCGTGCGTTGTCTATCAGCTTTGGCTTGGGAGAAATCCGATAAAATAAAATCACGTTTCGGAAAGACCCGAAACGTGATTTTTTTGTATATGACTACGAAATAAAACGAATTCCGCCTACGATTGGCAAAGCTTTTGCCTTGCCGGTAGCGGCATACACGATTCCCAATACCATGAGTCCCACGGTAGCGGCATACAGTACCGAAGAAATCACCCAAAAAACGATTCCCAATCCGTCTATATCATTACGCAAAGCGCTGACGATGCTAAACAACAAATCGACCGCTGTGGCAACGATCCAAAAATTGGCGGCTTGCTTGGCGTGATAGGTGGCAAAGCGAGAATTGGGACATACAAATAGGGGAATCAAAAACAAAATAAAAATGTAAGAAATAATTGCCATGACCTTGTTTTCCCGTATATCCTGAAAAGAATAATCGTTGGTAGAATCTGCCGTGTTGACAAAAGCATCCACCGCCGAATCAAAAAAATTGTCACCGGGTTGTCGGTCAAAACGAGCTTGGCAGGCGGGACACAAGGTTTCGTTGTTGTCTACGGGACAACCGCAATGATTACAAAAAGACATGGTTTTTTCTCCTTTATCAATCAATTTCCATAAATAGTATAGTGGCTTTTGGAGGAAAAAGCAAGGGGAAATATTATATTGAAATTTTCGGGTTGTTGCTGATATTCAAAATATAATCAACCGAAACGTTGTATAGACGAGAAAGTTTGATCAGCACGTCGGTGGGAATGTCTCGTTGACCCAATTCGTAGTTGCTGTAGACTTGTTGAGAGCAATTCAAATAGGCTGACACCTGTTTTTGAGTCATGTCATGATCTTCTCGCAGGTCACGAATTCGTTGAAACATGCCGCACCATCCTTTCCTTAAAAGTATACCTCACCGCAATTTGCGGTATTGACTTTTACTGCAAATTGCGGTAATATGAAGAAAGAAAGGAGGGGAAAACATGAAAAAAACGCGAATTTTGTCATTACTGTTGGCTCTGGTATTGGTCGGTAGTGCCTTGGGTGGTTGTTCCCAAGAACCCGCCGAGCAACAGGGTTCCTCTGTGGACACACAATCGGCAAGCCAACCCGCTTCGTCTGCATCGTCACAAGAGGGTACCGAGTCAAATAGCGAGACGCAATCCCAAACCGAGCGAGTCCCTACCGCCGAGGTCAAAGCGTTTACCGACAAGATCGGCCGGTTGGTTGATTTGTCTCGGTATAACGATCATTCCACCGGCAACGAATCCTGCCATTTTGCTTTGCCCTATGAAGAAGAAGCAAAGCTTCAGTTCCCCGGCGGCTTGCAAATTCAATTGGGGACCGGCAAGGCGTTTACGTTGCCCATTGCCTATGCTGACCTTGAAAAATTAGGTTGGAAAGCAAGCAATGTGGATATGGAAGAGATGCTGGAGCCGAACCATTATACATTTGTTACTGTTGCAAAAATTGCCAACAGCAAAGGCGAAGAAGTTGTGTTTGGTGTAAATCACAATTCCCAACAGGCACTGCCTCGCAAGGAATGTGACGTGTACGGTTTAAAGGTAGAAATGTACAGTTCCGTTGATCACAACCAAAAATATGATACCGCTGCCCCCTTTACTCTGTGCGGTTCGATCACACAAAATTCTACCGTGGCCGACGTGATCCAAGCCTTGGGCAATCCCGACAGTATTCATTATTCCGTATCGTATAAAAGCGACGGTCAATACAATTATTCCACAACCGAATTGACTTTTCGGCAAACTGATCGCAGCGAGCTGGTTTTTGAATTTGAACAAGATAAAATGCTTACTGCTAAATGCGAATACAATATATTTCAATAAAGAAAGAAGAGATTTATTATGAAAAAAAGATTAACCTCTGTTTTGTGCCTGTTGTTGGCGCTGGCTATGATGTTCGCCGTAGGTTGCGGTGAAACCAAAGAAGAAACCAAGGAAACCGAATCTACTGCATCCACCGCTTCGCAAGGCGGCAATTCCGAACCTTCGGCTGAACCCGATGACAAGCCTGCCACCTCTTTGGTTGGAAAATGGGCATATACAATGTCTGTTGCTCAACTGTTTGAACAAGCAGGCGAACCGGTACCGGAAAATACACCTACAACTGATTTGGAATATGCTTTTGTTTTTAAAGAAGATGGAACAGGAACATATGGTCTTACAATGGATTTTGAAGAGTATGTGGAAATCATGTTTGATGCATATGGTGAGAGTTTGGATGAACAGCTTGCTGCAAGTGACATGACAAAAGAGGACATCGTGGATCAAGCGAAACAATTGCAAGAGTCAATGAAAAATTTCACCTGGGAACTGGTGGATGAAGAATTAACAATCAAATTTCCCTCTGCCGGCAAAGAAATGCACGGAAATTACGTAAATGACCAACTCACGTTAGACAACCAAGACGTGGCTTTTAATCCCGAATTAAAACGCGTTGATTAATATTTTTGCCGCAAGTCGATTTCCCTTTTCGACTTGCGGTTGTTTTGAATAACCCCTTTTGAATCGGTAAATCAACTGTGTTACATACAATCAACAAAGCGTTAGGAGGAAATGGTATGTTCTGTCAACAATGTGGACATCAAGTCAATGAGGGAGTAGCTTTTTGTCCAATTTGCGGTGAGCCTATGCAACAAAACAACACAACGCAAGAGGTTGTGGTGAGTTCAAATCGCCGCCTTTGGAAAATTTTGATTCCCGCAATCGGGGGAACCCTGCTCATTCTTATTTTGGTATTGGTATTGAGCTTGTCCTCCGGTTCGGTCGAAGATCAATTGGTAGGAGAAAAATGGTATTATGATACTGTGGAATTGTATTTTGGTCAGTATTCTTCCGGCGCCATTGAGGTGTTGGAATTTCATGAAAACAACGAGGCTGAGTTAGAATATTATGTACTTAGCGGAGATGAGTGGTATTGTAAAAGCGACAGTTCGCCGAGCTGGGAATTGTTGGAAGATAATACCTTGCATTTTAGAGGCAACTATTATGAGTGGGAAACCGAATGGCATATAGACGGTGACGAATTGACCATTGGAAGTACCGTTTACACCTCTGACAAGCCCGATACTTTGGACTTTGATGAGCAATAAGATATGTAACGTGTGTTTTGAAATGCAACCTTTGCATATAAAACAAGGCAATTGACTTGATGCGAAAGTTGTAAAAAACACGAAAAACAAGGAGGGATGAATCATGTTTTGTCGACAATGCGGTGCACAAATAAACGAAAATCAAGCATTTTGCGGTAAGTGCGGGACAGAAATACAAAAACAATCAACGATAAGCGCTATGCCGGAGACACCGACAGAAAAAGAACTGGTTGACCCTGGCAGGGAGACAGCAACTGCAAAGAAAACATCTACGCGGCTTAAAATTGTGATTCCGATTGTGGTGTTGTTATTGGTGGCTGGTATAATCGGGCTAATCGTTTGGCTGTGTAGTGATTCCTCGGACGACGGCGGTGCCGATACAAATTGGCCTTTTTCGCAAGCGGAACTGGACACCGCTACGCCGCTTACCGATGATATGATTGTGGGAAAATGGATCGGTCGTGGTTTGTACGGTAGTGATGTATGGCATAGTGATGAAGCGCAATATAAAGAGGTGTATTGTGATTACGGGTATATTTTTCATGCGGACGGTTCCCTCGAAATGGTAGTAGAAAATATTGATGTATTAAAAATATTGGTAAATTTGGCGCAAGCGGAAGGAAAAACCGCAGAAGAATATTGCCGGGCGAAGGGAACGTCGCTTCAAGAGGAATTATCAGAGTTAGAAACATTGCATGCTTCCTCTATTGCTATGCGACTGGTCAGGTATGAGTCCCGTTTATCTTGGGAAATTTCCGATAAAAAAGTTTCGCTTCTTGATCGAACAGACGAGATTGCAACAGGGATTCTTGTGGGCGAACAATTGATTACAGTCGATTCCTACGGACGGAAAGAATTGTCAAAGAGATTTGATTGATCATAACAAATGAAATGAATTGGCACATTACCGTAACTGCTGTGGCAATCCGTCTTCGTTGGCACAATAATATCGTTGACTTGATGCAGCCTTTGTAGTAAAATATAAAACAAGAAATTTTAAGGAGTTGTTGATGATGTTCTGTGAAAAATGCGGCGCGCAAATGAGCGAAGAACAAACCGTTTGTGCCACTTGCGGATGGACAGTACCGTCTGACCAACCGGTACAGCCCCAAGAAGTCGGGCAGGCCACCCCCGATGCGGAAGGACAACCCATTCCCCAATACATGCCTGTGGAAGAGGTTGCTCCCGCAAAAAAGAAAACCTGGCTTAAAATCGTTATTCCTATTGTGGCAATTGTGGTAGCCGCTATGGTAGCGCTGGCGATTTTCCAACCCTTTGGCAGTGACAAGGACGTCATCGGCAAATGGCAAGGTGACGTGGACTTGACCAAGGCCTATAACGAAATGCTTGCCAATGAAGGTGTTGAAGGAGTACAATTTCATGATATGCGTATAA
>JAFYMD010000170.1 GCA_017556785.1 Clostridia bacterium
CAGTATCTTCCTACCGCAAAAGCCGCAAAAGCAAGATGGGGTCTTCGTGGGGACAACCCATGGCGCTCGGTATGCATTTTTACGATGAGGCATGGGAACGGATTTTGTCTGCGCCTTGGACCGAGGAACTGCTGCCCGGTGGCTTTGTCGATTGGGATAACACACCGCGCAACAAGCATGGTGTGATGCATGCGGGGTTCACGATTGAACGGTTTGAGTCGTATTTGACCCAGCTTGTCAAGCGTGCCAACGAGGAGAACAAACCCATGGTGTTCCTTAATGCGTGGAACGAATGGGGCGAAGGCGCGTTTTTGGAACCTGATAAGCGCTACGGCTATCAAAAGCTGGAGGCCGTGAAGGCGGCAATGGTACAGAAAGAGAAAAAGGAGACGAACGCATGAAGAAGGAAGTAGCAAAACCGACATATCATACCCATATTACGTCGAAGCATAAGCTGTTTAATCTGAAACTGAAAGAGGTATGGCAATACCGCGATTTGATTGTGCTGTTTACGAAACGCAACTTCACGGTGTCGTACAAGCAGACGATTTTGGGTCCTGCGTGGCTGTTTATCAACCCGATTATCACGAGCTTAGTGTATATGGTTGTATTTGGTCGAATTGCCAATATGAGTCCGGAGGAAGTGCCGGAAATATTGTTTTATATGGTTGGCAATGCGATATGGACGTTTTTTTCAACGTGTGTTACCAAAAATGCGTCTACCTTTACCGGAAATGCGGCGGTGTTCGGGAAGGTGTATTTTCCGCGCTTAACCACACCGATTTCTAATATGTTTTCGTCCGTGATCACTTTTGGTATCCAGATGACTCTGGTAATTGTTTTGTTGGTGTTTTATTTGATTCGCGGTCAAGTGCATCCCGCATGGTGGGCATGGTCGTTGATTCCTCTGGTTCTTCTCAATCTTGGCTTGCTTGGCATGGGACTTGGAATTATTGTTTCCAGTTTGACAACAAAGTATCGTGATCTGACCTTCTTAATTGGATTTGCTGTGCAGTTGTGGATGTATGTTACGCCGGTTGTTTATCCTATTTCCAAGACCGACGGCATTTTGAAAATCATCATGTGGATCAATCCTGTGACAGCTCCCGTGGAGTTGTTCCGCTATGCAATTCTCGGTCAAGGTGAACTTAGTTGGATGTTTATCGGTTTTTCTTGGGCCATTACAATTGTTGCTTTGGTAATTGGTATCATTATCTTCAACAAGGTTGAAAAGAACTTTATGGATACGGTGTAAGGAGGCGCGCTGATATGAGTGATTTTATGAAAGAACGCGAGGTAGCGATCAAGCTGTCGGGTGTGAAAAAGATGTATAAGCTCGGTCAGGTCGGCGGCGGTACACTGCAGGCGGATCTGCAAAGTTGGTGGGCTCGAGTGCGCGGTAAAGAGGATCCCAATACGAAAATCGGTGAAGAACGCATCTACGGTTCTACTTTTATGGCACTCAACGGCATTGATCTGACGATTTATAAAGGTGAAGCACTCGGTATTATCGGCGGCAACGGCGCCGGTAAAAGTACGATGCTGAAACTTCTTTCCCGTGTTACCGCTCCGACGGAAGGTGAGATTGATATTTACGGTCGTATCGCCTCTATGTTGGAGGTTGGCACGGGTTTTAACGGTGAAATGACCGGCCGAGAAAACGTGTATATGAACGGCGCGATCCTTGGTATGACCAAGGCGGAGATCGATGCCAAAATGGAGGATATTATCGAATTCTCCGAAGTGCGTGACTTTATCGATACGCCCGTCAAACGCTATTCGTCGGGTATGTATGTCAAGCTTGCTTTCTCGGTGGCGGCACATCTGGATTCTGAGATCATGATCATGGACGAGGTGCTCGCCGTCGGTGATATGGCGTTCCAAAAGAAATGTTTAACGAAAATGCGTGAAGCCGCTAAACGGGATGGCAGAACGGTTCTCTATGTCAGCCATAATATGAACACCATCCGTCAGCTTTGTGACCGTTGTGTGGTGCTTAACAAAGGCCGCATCATTTTTGAGGGCGGTGTGGAAGAATCGATTGCGGTGTATCTTGGCAACGAAAGCACCACCGATGTAAAGAGATCACTTGCGGATTGGAAACGGCCAAACTGGCTTGTGAACCCTCAGCTTCGTTTGATGGAGGTGTGCTTTGACGGAAAAGAAAACAATACGTTTTCGGCGAATGAGTCAGTGCGTTTGCGGATGACATGGGAGAATCTGAAGGATATCCGCGATCTGTGCCTGCGCATTGAACTTACCTCTTTAGAAGGTGTCCCGATAGGAACCTATACAGTGTTTGATTTTTATAATGGAGCCGAAGGTGAGCAGGCGTCAATGTGCTTTTCATTGGATATTTCCGATTTGGTGGAAGCGGAGTATAAAACGCGGTATACGTTTTTCTATAAAGATCAAAACGGTAACAATATCGATGTGGATTATACTGAAGGATTGTGTTTTAAAAAGGTGCTCTTGGATGAAGAAACTCCGCTTGTGTGGAATACCAACAATTGGGGTTATATTCATATGAGTACTCCCGAAGTATTACCCTAAAACAGTATCACGAACCATAGGAGGAAGGGGCCATGCCAAAAATCAGTGTGATTGTACCG
>JAFYMD010000171.1 GCA_017556785.1 Clostridia bacterium
AAGGAGTAGTAACCGCCTTGCCGTCTTGGTATTCCACCAACAGTTGCAACGCCAAAGACTCAAGGTCAGAAAAATCCAACGCATTTTTGTCTTTCTTTTTTTCATCGATACGGCGGCGGTATTCCTCCACCGCTTCAAACAACAGTTGTACGTAAGGGGCAAGAAAATCGCATTCTTCTTTACACTCATCGGCACGCAAGGCAAACAGTTTTTGCAACGTTTCTCGCACCTTGTCCACCATAACTTGACAGGTTACGGTTTGGTTTTTCAGGGTAACGTCAAAATCGCTTCCTCTTAATTGTGCCGTTTTAAATGAAATGGGTTGTAATTTGTCAAGATTCAAACGCACCTCATCCCAATTGCGGGCACGCAAACTCCCCAGCACATCCTCCAATTGCATCAATGCCGTACGCAAAATCTCTCCTCGTTTTTGTTCGATCAACGGATCGAATTGCACCTGCGCCGTTACTCCCTGTAAAAATGCATGGCACCGTTCTGCCATACGCTCGGAGCGATCAAAGATTGCCTTGCCCCAAGCTGCTTGCTCCACCCCCGAAAAATTCAGGTAATCGGCTTGCACTCTGTCTGCCCAATCTTTAGGACAAGGTAACGATTGCATATGCTTATGGATCAAATCTATGGCGCTTGCCAAATTCTTGGTGTCTTGATCTGCTCCCAAAATTTCGGCAAGTTCCGAAAGCACCTCTTTTTTGGTTTTCAAAAACAGGTCCATCGTTTCGTTCAATGCCTCTTTTTTCAGCGTTTTGAGGGTGTTTTCCGAAATGATGTTAAAATCGGGAGAAATATCTAACTGTTCAAAATATTGGGTGATCAAATTTTTACAAAAAGAATCTATGGTACAAATATTGGCTTTTTGCAACAACATTTGTTGCCGCAAAATGCGGGTGTTTGTGGGGTCTTTGGCAAATTCGGTTGCCAATCGGTCTTGAATTCGTTGACGCATTTCCCCTGCGGCGGCCTTGGTAAAAGTCACCACCAACATACGGTCTACGTCCACCGGATTTTCTTTGTCCAAAATACATTGAACGACTCGTTCCACCAGCACGGCTGTTTTACCCGATCCTGCCGCCGCCGACACCAGCAAGGCACCACGGCTGTCAATGGCTGTTTGTTGTGCTTTTGTAAAATCAATCGCCATTCCAATCTCCCCCTTTCATCAGTTCCTTTTTCTCGGCGGTAGACAGACTTGCTACCTGTCGATGTAGTGCGTCGTCCAAAAGCGGACAAGCCGCCTTATAGTCACAATAGGTACATGCTCCGCCTTTGGTACCCTTGGGATCCAAAGGATCGCAGGTAATCTCCCCATTCAGCAGGGCATCGCCCATCTCTCTCAGCAGGGTTTCTATATGTCGACGAGTCTTGCCGAAAAATTCCAACGAAGCCAACGCCGATCGTTCGGTCGGATCGCCGCTGAGCTTTACCGTTACGGGAATATAGGTACCGCTTACGTCCGGTTCCATGGCACGCACCACGTCCATATCATCCAGTACGACCCCTTTCATCCGCAGGCGATCAGCCAATTGCTTCTCTACCTCTTTGGGGTCGGTAGACAACACGGTGGAACGTTTGGCAGGCATATATAACACCCCCGCGGGATAACGATTTTCACCAAATTGGTGGCCGTTTTGCTCCACCGAATACAAATACATAAACATTTGCAAACCAATGCCGTAGTAAATGTCTTCCAAATGAAATTCCTTGGAACCGGTTTTATAGTCTACCACACGAAAATACGTCTGTCCGTCTTTTTGGTATACATCCAAACGGTCCAGCACCCCGATCACGGTTACCTCACCGCCGTTTGTTAAGGGAATGCGTAAGGATTCCACCGCTTCCCCGGGGCCCACCTTTAATTCACAAGCCACCGTTTCAAATTTGCTGTCTTTCATTTCGGCGGCAAGATGTTCCACCAGCGAAATCGCCAAAATCTCGATACGGCGCAACTGGAACCAAAAAACCGAACTTTTTTGGTCGAATCCGCCCATTTCGGTTTGTACAAACTCCCAAATCAAAGCATGAACTTGCTCTTCGCATTCTTGGGTGGTCAAGGTATGCAATCCATTGCTTCCGTAACGGTTGATTATCTTTTCCAACACATAGTGCACCAACGTCCCTTTGGCCAACACATCCAATCCCACGGGGCGCAACGGACGCACTCCCATGCCGTATTTGCAAAAATAATTAAATCGGCACTTATGATATGCTTCAATCGCAGTCGGTGACACTCGCATTTTTTCACGGAACAAGCTCCGCGCACCTTCCGCCGACAAGGAACAGTCTTGCGGATTGGTCAAGCGGCGCAACAATTCGGTTTGAGCAGGATTGGTTTCGCCAATGTACTGATACAAACTGTCTGTAATCTCATCGGCTTCGGTATACCGTTGTGCCAACAGATCAAATGTCGGCAAAGGAGCACGGGCAAAAGCCAACACATCTGCTTGCCTGCCGTCGTCAGACGTGGTCTCGGTAACGTTGGGCAACCGTTCTTTGATATAGGTGACCCATCGACAAGGTTCATTGGACTCTCCCCCCGACCGTATATAGGTCATACACAAAAAATGGGAAGCCGAGCTAACCGCTTGGTAAAACAAAAAATCTTCTTCCACCGTTTCAAATTCACAACGATCGGAAAAAGCCAACTGCTGTTGTTCTTTTAGAATCTTTCGCTCGTAATCGCTCAGCAGGCCGCCCGAGGCAGGCACAGCGGGAAACATTCCTTGGTTGGCACCTATCACAAACACCGCCTTGGGTGCGGCGGGACGTGTGCGATCGGCAGAACCGAGTACCACTTGATCGATTCCTTGCGGAATCTTACCAAGGTCGGAAGACCCGATTATTAGGGTAAGCGTTTGAGCAAATTCCTGTCCGCTCACCTGCGTGTCCCCCATAGCAAACACCATTTTGTCCAGCAATTGATTGCATAATTCAAAGCAACGAAGCAAATCCTCTGCCTCAAAAGGATCGTCCTGCTTGCTCACTTTTTTGCTCAAAGCTTGTAAGCGGGTGTAAATATGGTTTTGTTCCAAAAAGCCGTACAACACCGTACAAAAATCGGTAACGGTTCGACATTTTTGCCATTCTTTTCGCAATTGTACGATAGGCAAAACCGCCTTTTTACGCAATTGATTGATACGAATGACCGCCTCAGGGGTTGGTTGTTTGTCCCCTATACCATCGGGATGATTGTTAAAATCATGCAACCAATCGTTTCCTTCCACCGACCACACAAACGCATAATTTTCCAACATAGCAATTTCTTGTAAGGTAAGATCCCACAACTCGGTTTTCATAAGCGACAACAAATTGGCGGTGTCTAGTCCTTTTTCCGCCAACTCGGTGGTTTTTCTCAGCAACGCAAACAAGGGCAAATGGGTCACACTGCGGCGATCGTCGGAAAAGCAAGGGATTCCAAACCGCTCAAAGGCCGATGTCAATAAATCGCTGTACCGATTGAGATCTCTTGAAATCACCGTAATTTCACGAAAACGCAACCCTTCTTCTTGCACCAATCGACAAATGGATGCGGCAACATAATCCACTTCATCATAAATATCGTCACATCCGCATATCATAACCGAAGAGTCTCCTTGACAACAAGGGACTTCTTTGGGGACAAACACCTGCTCTACCGCTTGCAATCCCGGTGTTTTTGCCCGATGATTTTCGGTTAAACAAATCGGCTCACAAACCGCAATTCCCGCATCGTTTGCCACACATTCCATTTGCTCGGCAAGATCGCTCACGTTAGCAAATAACGCCAACGGATGTTCCGTCTTTTTGCCGTCGGTGCACAAGGTCACGTAGACCTCTTTGGCAAGGACGATCATTTGCGAAACCAATTTCTTTTGAGGGGCGGTAAAATCCTTGAATCCGTCTATGTACACCGTTTTGTCCTGCCAAAAAGGAACTTGTTGCAATAAATCATGCAACCGACTCAGCTCTTCGGTAGGATCAATATACGATTCCCGCACCAGACTTTGATAAGCCGACAACATCAAAGCAAGCTCTTGTAATTTTTGCTTTAATCCCCCTTGGGGCAAGGTAATGGAAGCGGTCATAAGCTGCTCAGGAGTAATCCCCTTGTGTCCGCACTCGGTAGCAATAGACAACACGTGGGTAGCAAACCGAATGCTTTTGTGTCCCCGACGATAAAGTTGCAATCGATCGCCTACCTGCAAAACAGCACGATGCATCAACAACAATTTTTCCTGGTCACCCAATCGTTTGCCTGCAATACCGCCGTACAATTTAAACACGCGATCACACAAGCGGGAAAAAGACAGCACCTCTACCGAATGAGACAGGTTTAATCCTACCATGGCACGCTCGGTTTCAAACGAGGCTTGCTCCGGCACCAGCAAAATCGCGTTTTGTTGTGTTGCGTTTTTCAACAACTGTTGTTGCACCCAATGCGTCTTGCCGAATCCTGCACGGCCAAAAATAAAATGAAGCATATCGGATCCTCCTTCGGATTCATACTCCCGTAATGATAAACGGCAAGTTGTACCATAAAAGTCCCATTGCCGCAAAAATCAACAAAAACAATAAGCCAATCAGCAACATA
>JAFYMD010000172.1 GCA_017556785.1 Clostridia bacterium
CAAACGCCATAGTCCCCAAGTTGCCGCAGGTAATGGCGCCACCACCGTAAGAGTGGGCAAGCACCGGTACCCCGTTGGGGTCGGCCGCCCGAATCACGTCAGTGCGATAAGCGATTTCTTTGGCAATGTTGTCCATGGTGAACAAACGGAAATCGGTATAAGCCGCATAGGCGCTGGTCCAGCGAGGGGGACGCACTTCGTCAAAATCTTTGAAGTAATGCCCCCAAGAACGGTTCAAATCGTCAATAGAATCATATTTTCTCTTGCACCAAGCCGAAAACTCCGCCACCGAAGCATCGCAATAACAATAAGAATTGGCTTGTCCTTGCATAAAATCGAACCATTGGTGGGGTTCGTTCATAGGCTCGTAAAAAGCCACGTTGTCGTGCTTTTGGGTTTCCTTAATTACCCCTTCGATAAAGCGTTTTTCCAAGTCTCGCACTTCTTGATGGTCAAAGCAAAGACCGGGCCAACCACCGCTGGGAGTGTTGGGACGTACCGCCGGTTCAAAGGCTTGTCCCCGTTCGTTCACATAGTAATATTGGGGATATTTGGCAATTGCCCACGCGGGCGCGGCGTGCATGTGGAACAAAATCCCCACTTGCAAATCATATTTTTTCGCGCAGGTAAGCAAACGGTCGATAAAGGCGGTGTCGATCACCCCTTCTTCTTTTTCCAGCGCATTCCACACCAACCAAACACGAATGGTGTTAAAGCCGTATTGCTTCATCAGCGCCATATCTTTTTCCCATTGATCTTCGGCAGGGGATGCACTACGAAGATATTGAGTACCAAATACACACATGATTTATTCTCCTTTGACTAATACGTTACCTTCCCATTCCCGCGGGATCGGCACGCCCATAATGGTGGCAATGGTGGGAGCAAGATCTAAAATGCTCACGTCGGAAAGTTCCTTACCCGGTTCAAACTCTTTGCCCAAAAAGATCATGGGAATGGTCATATCTTCGGGAAGGTCGGTACCGTGCATGCGGTCGTGACCGCCATGGTCGGCGGTTACCAAAATGGTATATCGGTCACCGCAGGCATCTACGACCCTTTTCACTTGATCGATAGCATAAGAAATGCAATCCAAATACGCATCACTCATCCAACCCACGTCGTGACCGCCTTTTTCGTCGGTATCCACCAAATACAAAAACACAAAGTCGGGTTGCACCTGATCAATATAAGTCAAAGCCTGATCGGTCAAAATCCCGTCGGCATGGTCAAAAGAGTAAGCATTCATATATTGAGCAACCTGCAAATAACCGGGCAGAGAAAGGTCACGAATGGGCTCCCACCCAAAAAACGAGCCGCAAACACCCCCTGCACGGGAAATTTGTTCACAAAGTCCGTCGATCGGTCGTACCTGAGGTGCATACGCGTTGGTGGTGGTACCGTGACGCTCGGGGGTCACCGAATGAAACATGGACATGTGACAAGGCAAAGTCACCGAGGGGAACACCGTTTGTGCGGTCAGGGTGTAACTGCCCTGTTGCATCAATTCCTTTACGATAGGATTGCCGCATTGCATCAATCCGTCAGGACGCATGCCGTCAATGGAAATGAGAATGACTTTATTTTTCATAGAGTTCCTCTCCTCTATTTGGATTTCGTTTTCAGTATAACAAAGTTTATGATAAGTTACAACCCAAACGTCTTATTTTTTTATCACAACGTAGTCCCCGTTTTGGGCTTGGCAAATGCTTTCGCCGTTTTCAAAGGTATATCCCTTGGGCAGACGAATCACCCCATGGCAATCTTCGGGCAAAGTAACGGCATACCGAATTTTATCGCCCGTTCGTTGCCAACCGGCCTCAATTCTGCCGTAGTTGCTGTCGAAATAGGCGGCAGCATCCTCTAAAACGGAGGCAAAGTGAGGAGCAAACACAACATGCTTATGGTCGTTGACAGCAGGATTATAACAAATTCCTGCTAAATGTTGCACAAACCAACTGCTGATATCTCCCCAAAAATGGTGGTTGTGGGAACGGATGATCTCTTGATCAAATGCCTCCCACAAGGTGGTAGCGCCTTGTGTAAGCCAATAGCCGTAAGAGGGAAAATCAGGCCCCAAAATCATAGACAAAGCAAGGTCGGTTTCACCCCGACTGCCAAGCACGTGGAACAGCACCCGACCGCCAAGCACCCCAAGGTCCATTTTGCCGTCGGCTTCATCAATCAATGCCAACAAACGGGCAAAAGCGTCGTCGGTTTCTTTTGCGTTTAGAGGGTCGAACACCCCATAAAACAGCGCCATGGCTTGACAAGATTGACATTTCCCCTGCACCGTCATGGTGTCAAAATCCACCAAATGGGTGCGAATGGCGGTTCGCATATTCTCACGGAACACGCGAGCAACTTCGGCCTGTTCGGTCAGATTTGCTTCACGGAATAAAAACTCGGCTTTGGCGGCTAAATCCATGGCTACAATGCTATCGGTCACCACCAGAGGGGCTTTGGGTGCGCCTGCATTAACAAATCCCGTATGGCACCAATCGCCCAACCCAATCGCCAGCAAACCGCGGGTGTCTTTGCGGGTGTCCAGATAATTGAAGTAGCGAATCATGGCATCGGCGGTATCCACCGTAAGCGAAAGGTCGCCCCGATACCGATACACAAACCAAGGCAGATAAAACAGCACACTGTCCCAAGCGGGGCCGTTCCCCCACTGGAATCCCCACCCTGCGGTGGGCACAATGCCGGGAAGCGCCCCACGGTCGTCTTGCGCTTTTACAATGTTGCGAAGCCACTCTTTGTATTCGCCATGGGCGGCAAACTGCAACAGGGTTTGTTCGGCAGACAACGCCGCATCGGCGGTCCAGCCGTTTTTTTCCCGATGAGGACAATCGGTGGGGAAATAATGGAAGTTGGAAATCACCGACCGACGGGTAATATCGTATAGCGTTTGCACCGTGGGATGAGAAGTGGTAAACCCGCCACATACCGCCAAATCAGAATGCAAGGTGCAAAAGGTGAGCAGGTCTGGGGTGGCTTGTGCCTTCGTAATGCCATACACGGTCACGTAACGAAACCCGTGATAGGTAAAACAAGGGGTATAGGTTTCCAGTTCGTCCCCTTTGCACACGTAAACGTCTTTATGTACAATTTTCAAATCTCGCGGGGTTTTCTCTCTGGCAAACCAAACGCAGGTCACGTCCATTTTGCCGTCAATCAAGGTCTCGCCGTGTTGCCACTCGATTCTTTGATCTTGTTCGCCCTGCACGGTTAAACGGCACACCCCCGTATGGTTCACGCCAAAATCGTACAGATAACTGCCATCCTCCATCGGGGTAATGGCCACGGGTTTGATTTCTTCTCGGTACACGATGGGTTCCGCCTCACACAGACGCTTTTCCCCTTTGGGAGAGACGGCAGAAATGGCATTTGCCCAATCGCTGTCGTCAAAATTCGGCAAATTCCAGCCATTAATTTCCTTGGTGGCATGGTAATGCACCCCAAAACGATAATCGTCAAACACCATGGGAGAGGGAGCGGTTTTTACTGTTTCGTCACTTTCCACGGTTGTTCCGTCAAAGGTAAGCGAAAAAGCAACCTTGGGAGCAGAGCGGAAGGCGGCTTGATCAAATCCCCAAATATATCCGCCCTCGTTATTTTGAAAACCGTTACCCAAAAGAATGCCCAACACGTTTTTGCCTTTGTTTAAGGTCACGGTATAACGGTCGTAATACACCAAATCATCGGTGTTGCTAATATAAGGTGCCAGCAATCCCTTGGTGATTTCCTCCCCATTCCAATACAGCCGATACAAGCCGCAAGCGGTGATGAGCAGTTGGGCGGTGGTTTCTTTTTCTGCCACAATGGTTTTTCTCAAATACGGGGCAGGCACGGGAGTTTCAAAAGTGCCGTATTCTTTGGTGGCGGCAATAAATTGATTGGGAAAATTCATTTTAATTCCTCCAATAAGGTCAAGATTTCGCCCGCCAGATACAACGAGCCGAAAATCACCACGGGACGGGTTTCGTCCCACAAGTTTTTTAATAATGCGGCATCCACCGCGGCGGTGGTGGTTTCGCAAAACGTTGCAAACTGTTCTGTCAGTTGTTCGGCAGGTAATGCCCGTGGGGTGTTGGGGGTAACCGCAATCAGGTTGCACAGTCGATTCCCCATGGCACTTGCCAATTCTTTGGCGGCTTTGTCACTCATAACCCCACACACGCCCACGGCTTTTTGATCCCCCAAAAAGGATTGCAAGGTCCCTGCAAGGGCAGTTGCCCCTTGGGGATTATGGGCGCCGTCCAACAAAATCAGCGGTTCTTTTCGTAACACCTGACAGCGAGCAGGGTGCACCGCATTTGCCAAGCCGTTTTGTATGGCTTGCTCGGTTACTACAAGACCGCTCGCCCCAATCAGTTCCAAGGCGGTTACGGCATTTTGGGGTTGATACCCTCCGTGGAGGGATAATGCATAGGTTTGTCCCCCATAGGTAAAGCGGGTGGCATGGGGGGTGATTTCCTCCACCACAAGAGCCGCTTCGCCCGGCAAAATCACCTTGCAGTTCAACTTAGCCGCTCGTTCCATGGCTACGGCAATCACTTGGGTAGATTGACCGGGGGAAAGCACCACCGGCACGTTTTGTTTTAAAATACCGCACTTTTCGGCGGCAATTTTCTCTATCGTGTCCCCAAGCAAGTCGGTATGGTCTAACCCCACGGCAGTAATGGCGGTGGCAAGAGGGTTCTTCACCACGTTGGTGGCGTCCAGTCTGCCGCCCAATCCCGTTTCCAATACCACCACGTCGCAGTTCTGTTCATAAAAGTAGCAAAAAGCCACGGCGGTAATAAAAGCGAATTGAGAAAGTTCTTCCCCAAGTTGATCGGTAATTTCTTTTACCCGTATAGCAAGACGAGCGTATTCTTCAGCAGGAATCGGTTTGCTGTCTATTTGCATTCGCTCGTAAAAAGAAACCAAAAAAGGAGAGGTAAACAACCCAACCTTGTACCCTGCCGCCTGCAAAATCGAGGCGGTAACGGCACAAACCGACCCTTTGCCGTTGGTGCCTGCCACGTGCAACACCCGTAACTTGTTTTGGGGATTACCCAGTTTGGCTAAAACCGCCTGCAAGCAAGCAAGGCCCGGCGTTTTGCCGAGCCTTTTTAACGAATGGGTATAAGTTAATGCTTGCTGAATATTCATAGGACTACCGATTTTGCATAGAAGCAATGCTTTCGTCGATGAGTTTGATTTTTTCTTGCAATTTTTCGGCGGCTTCTCGTTGGTTATCAACGATTGGCTTGGGTGCTTTGCTAACAAATGCTTCGTTGTTCAGCTTTGCCATAACCCCTGCCAAAACCTTTTCGGTTTGCTCTTTTTCTTTGGTAAGACGAGCAATTTCGGCTTCGAAGTCCACCAATTGGTCCATAGGAATATACATGGTAGCGTCGGCAGTAACAATCGAAACCGCGCCGGGCAGGTCAAAGCTTTCGCCCACGGTTACCTGGGAAGCAGATGCCAATTTTTCAAAGAATACCCCACCGGTAGTAAAGGTATCCACATATTTGGTAGCCACGTAAACGGCGGCTTTTTTGCTGGGAGCAACGTTCATTTCGGCACGGCGATTACGCACGGCACGAATTCCGTCCATAATCCGTTCAAACTCGGCGGCATCGGCGGCGAAGTTCAGCGCTTCGTCGTAAACCGGCCAATCGGACTTCATTACGGTTTCGCCTTCATGAGGCAGAGTTTGCCAAATTTCTTCGGTGATAAAGGGCATAAAGGGATGCAACAATTTGAGCGTGTTGGACATCAAGTATACCAACACCGCTTTGGCATCGGCTTTGGCGGCGGCATCGTCACCGTTAAGGCGTACCTTGGAAAGTTCAATGTACCAGTCGCACAGAATATCCCAAATAAAGTCGTACAATTTGGCAACCGCGATCCCCAATTCAAATTTTTCAAGGTTGTCGGTCACTTCTTTTACCACGTCGTTATAACGGGTCAAAATCCACTTGTCTTCCAAAGCAAGGGTTTCGGGCAAGTGGGGAGCAGCGACCTTTTCGTCCAGATTCATCAGCACAAAACGAGCGGCATTCCAAATCTTGTTGGCAAAGTTACGAGAGGCTTCGGCTTTTTCGGGCATATACCGCATATCGTTGCCGGGGCTGTTGCCGGTAGCCAAGGTAAAGCGCAAAGCATCGGCACCGTATTTGTCAATTTCTTCCAGGGGGTCAATGCCGTTGCCCAAGGATTTGGACATTTTACGACCTTGCGAGTCCCGCACAATACCGTGCATTAACACCGTATTGAAGGGGGCTTCTCCCATATTTTCCAAACCGGAGAAAATCATGCGAGATACCCAGAAGAAGATGATATCATACCCTGTGACCAAGGTGTTGGTAGGATAGAAATATTTCAAATCCGTGGTTTCGTCGGGCCAACCCAAGGTAGAGAAGGGCCACAAAGCCGAGGAGAACCAAGTGTCCAAAGTATCTTCATCTTGACGGATATTGGTACTGCCGCATTTGGGACAAACGGCTACGTTGTCCTCTTTGGTTACGGTGATTTCACCGCAATCGTCGCAATACCATACCGGCAGACGGTGACCCCACCACAGTTGGCGAGAAATACACCAGTCGCGGATGTTTTCCATCCAGTTATAATAGGTTTTTTCAAACCGTTCGGGAATAATGCGAATATCTTTATTGCGTACCGCTTCAATGGCAGGCTTTGCCAAGGGTTCCATTTTTACAAACCATTGGTAAGACACCCAAGGTTCCACGGTGGTGTGGCAACGGTAGCATTCCCCTACGTTGTGCTTGTGGGGTTCTACTTCCAGCAAAAAGCCGCCTGCTTTCAGGTCTTCTACCACCGCTTTGCGGGCTTCAAACCGTTCCATACCGCAATATTTGCCGCCGTTTTCGTTAACAACAGCACCTTCGTCAAAAATGTTGATCACAGGCAGGTTATGACGCAGACCCACTTCAAAGTCGTTGGGGTCGTGGGCAGGGGTGATTTTTACCGCACCGGTACCGAATTCGGGGACAACGTAGGTGTCGGCAACAATGGGAATTTCCCGATTCATCAAAGGCAACATGAGGGTTTTGCCCACCAGATCCTTATACCGTTCATCATCGGGATGCACTGCCACGGCGGTGTCCCCCATCATGGTTTCGGGACGGGTGGTGGCAAGTTCAATATACCCACTACCGTCGGTCAAAGGATACCGCAAGTGCCAGAAGAAGCTGTCTTGCTCGGAGTATTCTACCTCGGCGTCGGAAATAGAGGTTTTACAATGGGGGCACCAGTTGATGATGCGTTCCCCACGATAGATGAGTCCCTTTTCATACAAGCGGGTAAATACTTCTTTTACGGCTTTGGAGCAACCTTCGTCCATGGTAAACCGTTCCCGTTGCCAGTCGCAAGAAGAACCCAGTTTACGAAGCTGGGTGGTAATGCGGTTGCCGTAGGTTTCTTTCCAAGCCCAGGCACGTTCCAAGAAGCCGTCGCGGCCCAAATCTTCTTTGGTTACTCCTTCTTCTGCCATGGCAGCCACGATTTTGGCTTCGGTGGCGATAGAAGCATGGTCGGTACCGGGCAACCACAAGGTGCAATACCCTTGCATTCTGCGGAAGCGAATGAGGATATCTTGCAAAGTGTTGTCCAAAGCGTGCCCCATATGGAGTTGCCCCGTGATGTTGGGAGGAGGCATAACGATGGTATAGGGCTTTTTGTCAGGGTCGGCTTCCATGTGGAAATAACCGTTTTCTTCCCAGAACTGATACAGCCGCTCTTCTACCGATTTGGGATCATAAATCTTATCAAGCTGTTTGCTCATCAATTTTCATTCCTTTATTGTTTCTTCATTACGTAAATCAGCCGTTGGCTCTGTTCCTTGGGCTGTTCAAAGGTCATGTCGTCGTATACCGCAAGTAACGTGAATTTGCCGCAAGCGGCTTGCTCAATTTCCTGTTTGGTATAGGCTCGCTCCCGAATTTGCTCGGTGGTGCGTGCATAATTGCCCCCACGGGGGACAAACAGATCCAAGGTCATGTGCGTAGTCAAACCCTCGGTTTGATTTTGCCAAACACAGTACACGTCGGGGGTGTCGTACACAAAAGTGTTGTTTCCCAAAACCCGCTCGTGTTTATAGGGCGTATTCACGTCAAACAGCAGAAGGCCGTCCGGGGCAATGAACAAGCCCAGACGGCGAAAAATCTCCCGCAAATCCTCGGTATGCAAAATATGACTCAGGCTATCCAGCATACAGACGGCGGTATCCACCGTGCCGTACAAATCCAGCTGCCGCATATCCTGACAAAGGAACAGGACGTCCTGCCCCTCTTCCGCCGCCTTTTCCCGTGCCATGCCAGCATGTCCGCCGAGCCGTCCACACCGATGACCTCGCAACCACGGGCCGCCAATTCCAGCGACAAACTGCCGCTACCGCAAGCCAAATCCAGCACCGTGTCCGCACAGCCACCGTGACGGGTCACCGCCGCCAGCAGATAGTCTGCCCAGGCGGCGTAATCCACATCATCGGTCAAGGCATCATAGAAGGCGGCAAAGGAACCGTAGCCGTTCATGCCTTGTTATCCATCCGCTCAAAGATAAAGGAATAGGAATCGCAACCATATTCCAAAGACCGCTTAACGCGGCTGATGGTGGCGGTGGAGGCACCGGTGGCCTTGACAATGTCGCTGTATACCCGCCCGTCGCTGAGCATCTTGGCTACCACGATGCGCTGGGACAGCGCCTTGAGCTCCGGCACGGTGCACAGATCCTCAAAGAACATATAGCACTC
>JAFYMD010000173.1 GCA_017556785.1 Clostridia bacterium
CCCTTGTTTTTTGTAATGTCTTCGTGTATAATAACTGTGCACATAAATATTTTTAGGAGTGGTATGTATGAAAAAAATCCTTGCCGCCTTGCTGACCGTAGTTATGATTTTCAGCATTGCGGTTTCACCGTCTTTTGCCGAGGATGCTCCGGCAGGAGAATACGGTGTAAACTATGTGAAATACGGTGACGTAGACTACAACCAGACCATTGCCGCAGTTGATGCTTTGCTGGTTTTGCAAAATGTGGTTGGTAAAATTCAGTTTGACGAACACCAAACAGCAGTCGCCGATACCGACCGTAGCCAACGGGCTGACGCGGCTGACGCTTTGGCGATTTTGCAATACGTTGTTGGTAAAATTACTGTTTTCCCGGTAGGTGTTTATTACGTGTTGAATGAGGTGGAAGGTTCTGCTGACCAACAAGCAGCCAACGTGGTGATTGCTATGATTGATTCCTTTGCCCCTCCCATCACTTTGGAGGTTAAACCGCAAATTGAAGCTACCCGTGCCGCTTATGATGCGTTGACCGACACGCAAAAAGCTTTGGTTACCAACTATGATAAATTGGTTGGCTTTGAAAATGATATTGCCGCTTTGGAAAAACCTGTTACCGGCAACTATATTGCAGATTACGATAAATCCAATTCGGTAAACGGTGCTTACGAAAAGGACCCCACTGCTGATACCAGCTTTGTGATTGACATGAGCAGCCTGCAACCGAATACCATGTACCGTATGAACGCAGGTACCGTGAACCCCACCACCTTTGTTAATACCAATGACTGCGCTCGTTTGATTTATAGCCTGCAAGGGCTTATTAACCGTGATTTTGGTATGGATAAAGATCATACTTCTATGTTGATCGCTGTAACCGAAACCGCCGACTCCGGCTGGCTTACCCAAATGACCGGCGAAGGTTCCATTATGCAATATGCAAAAGCATCTGCCAATTTGCCCGGCATGGCAGAAGTTCGCGTTAACAATTGGGATGCTTTCTTGGAAACCTTCTTGCCTATTATCAAATCCTGCGGTATTATTCTGTGGGACGGTAACGTTCCCGCTACCTCCAACGTAGCCGCTACCATTTGCGGTCTGGACGGTTATCTGCCGGTACTTGCCAATTCTCCTTTGCATACGATTTTGGTGGAAAAAGGCGTTCCTGTAAAACAATCCCTGGTTGGTTTGTTTAAAGACGGCCAAAAAGGCCAAAAAATTGCCGATTCCAATACCACTTCTACCGGCTCTGCCAAAAATGATGCCTACTTGTGGGCTTTGGAAAAATACTTCCCCCGTTGTTCTTCTAAATATCTGGCTTA
The DNA here is from genome assembly GCA_017556785.1 of Clostridia bacterium. Taxonomy (GTDB): domain Bacteria; phylum Bacillota; class Clostridia; order Oscillospirales; family Acutalibacteraceae; genus UMGS1484. Next base: position 1,318 of record JAFYMD010000173.1, read on the forward strand.
TACCTTGGACGGTGCCATTGTACTGAAGGACTACGATGCTTACGAAGATCATCCTATCGCGGTGCTCGGTGGCGATGCTTGTTTGAAAAACCACGACTATCTGATTGCCCGTCGTTGCTTCTTCTTTGACTTGGCTCCTTATGGCGGTGAAGCCGCTTGCGACGACCCTGCCCAAAAGAACGGTCAGGCCAACGTGGGTCTTGACAATTCCACCATGCAAACCATTTTCCAAGCCCGTTACGACCGTGCAAAGGGTTCGTTCGGTGCTTTGATGGGCTTCCCCCCCTGGTGGGCAAAATATTGCACCCACCACAATCAAGGCTCTAAAGCAGACGTTTGGATTGAATGGTTGTACTGCGAATTGATTACCTGTTACAACTTGGCCAAAGAAGCCGATGCCGCGCATCCTGCTTCTATGACCAACGGCTCGGTAATGTATAAATATATTTCCATGGTAGACAAATTCGAAAACAACACCGTTTCCGAAAAACTCACCTACGACAGCAACGTTTACTACTACACCATCTATGTTGGCGACTACGATTCCTCCGCATGGCTCAAACAACACATCTACACAATGTGGGCGCAACGCGGCGGTGACAAACGACGTGGTACGTTACCCCTCATGTGGTCGATCAATCCCAACCTTTCCGATCGTGTCCCCGTAATCTTTGATTATATGTACAAAAACAAAACCGATTTGGACTTCTTCGCAGGCGGTGACGGTGGCGCAGGCTACATCATTCCTTCCGCTTTGTTCCATGACCAAACCTTGGCTTATGCAGGCATCAAACGTCCTGCCGGCAACGCCGCGGCAGGGGATGTATTTGCCAATTACTCCAAACCCTATTACGATCGGTTTGACTTGGATATCACCGGCTTCCTGATCAACGGCGGTAACGGTAACATCACCTCAAAAATGGCGGCTACCGTTGCCAAATATTCGCCTATTGGTGCCTTCTTCAATGATAACAAGGCGGGAGTTTACAAATCCGGCAACAGTCTGTTTGTAGGTTGCCTCACCGGTATTACCAAAGGCAACACCGGCAGTTCTTCTTCCGAAATGTATAACTTTGCCAATAACGCAAGAAAGAAAGGCCTTAACTTCGGTGCTTATCGTACCGTTTGCTGGACTCCCAGTGAAATCAGTGCCGCTGTTTCTTCCTTCCAAACCTATGCTGCTGAGCGTGGCATGACCGTAAAATATTGCGATCCCTATGCTTACTTTGATTTGCTTAAACAATCGGGTCAAGGTTCCAATATCTAACACACCAAACGCTGTAAGGCTTTTGCCTTACAGCGTTTTTTATTGGGCAAGTTGAATATTATGTGGTTCTGTTTTTTGTGAAATATCAACAAACGAAAAGTGCGGAATTTGTAATAAATGTGTATTGAGTTTTTTGGGAAAATCGTGTACAATCAATATGATGGGTTGCTCTGTGATTTGGTAACCTAAAACATGTTTTCAGGAAGTGAATTGTATGAAAAAAAGTATAGCTCTTTTATTGGCTTTGCTGACGATGGTGAGTGTGCTTTCTGTTCCCGCGTGGGCAGAAGGAATGCCCGCCGGTGAATATGGCACCGATTACATTAAATACGGTGATGCTGATTTAAACCAAGTCATCGCCGCATCGGATGCTTTATTTGTTTTACAAAAGGTGGTAGGCAAAGTAACAGCGACAGAGCATCAAATGACGGTAATGGATACCGATGGAAATCAAGTGATTGCCGCAGTCGACGCTTTACTGATCTTACAATTTGTTGTAGGTAAGATCGACGTGTTCCCTGCAGGTGAATACTATATTATCAACGGCGGTACGCAAGAGCCGACGCCCGAACCTACCGGTAACTATATTTTGGACTATGATAAATCCAATTCTGTCAATGGTGCTTATGTAGAAGATCCTACTGCTGACACCTCGTTTAAGGTAGATACCGGTTCCTTGCAACCGTTTACCATTTATCGTGCCGCCAATGGTACGATTGGTTCCGACGTAGACAAAATGCGTTTGTTCTACAGTTTGCAAGGTCTGCTTAATCGAGATTTTGGTTTGGATGAGGACCATACTTCCATGTTGTATGTTACCAAACAAACCTCTGACACCCATTGGTTGGACACCGCTACCGATGATGAGTCGATTTTGCATGCGTCTTCTTCCTTGGGTGCTCCCGACGGTATGTCTACCGTTCGTGTAACCACCTGGGATTTGTTTATGACCAGCTTTGAGGACGTTATCAAATCCTGTGGTATTATTTTGTGGGACGGTAACGTACCCGCTACCGCTAACGTAGCCGCTACCATTTGCGGCTTGGACGGTTATCTGCCCGTGTTGGCGGAATCGGATTTGCATAAAGATTTGGTGGCTCGCGGAGTGCCCGTGAAAATGTCTTTGGTCGGTAAGTTTGCCAATGGTAAAAAAGGTCAAAAGATTGCCGATACCAACATCGCCTCTACCGGCTCTGCCAAAAACGATGCTTACTTGTGGGCTTTGGAAAAATACTTTAACCGTTGCTCTTCTAAATATTTGGCATACACGTTGGATGGGGCCCCCACTTTGAAGGGCTACACCGCTTATGCCGATCATCCCACCGCCTTGCTGAGCGATGCCGGTACCAACTGCTTGACAAATCATGACTATTTGATTGCCCGTCGTTGCTTCTTCTTCGACTTGGCTCCTTATAAGGGCGAAGCCGCTTGTGACGACCCTGCTCAAAAGAACGGTCAAGCATCTGCCGGTGTCGACAACGCCACTATGCTGAAAATTTTCCAAGCTCGTTACGACCGTGCCAAAGGTGAATTTGGTTTCCTTATGGGCTTCCCCCCTTGGTGGGTAAAATATACCGCTCATAAAAACCAAGGTGCCAATGCCGCAACCTGGATTGAATGGTTGTATTGCGAATACATTACTTGCTACAACTTGGCGAAAGAGGCTGACGCCGCTCATCCCGCCGAAATGACCAACGGGTCGTTCTACTACAAATACGTTCCTTCTACCAAGGAATATCAACATAACAAGACCGAAGAATCCATCTCTTACAACAATAACACTTATTATTACACCATTTACGTAGGCGACTATGATTCTTCTGCTTGGCTCAAACAACACATTCACGCTATGTGGGCACAACGTGGCGGTGACAAAAAACGGGGTACCTTGCCTCTTATGTGGTCCATCAACC